>NZ_JBGSQZ010000220.1:0-88222 GCF_041737865.1 Chamaesiphon sp. | reverse complement strand
ATTAGAGCATTTTTTTACTCTTATTATCTCACCCCCTCGTTTCAATACAATTGTACGCTCTTGCTTCAGATTTCACCCACCTGACATTCCTCTCGATCATTACTAGGCTTGCATTCGATCGTTGCTTGTCACCCCTTCAGGATTTATTCCCTTCGGTGCGTTACCCTACGGGATAACAGACCCTACGATGATATTCTTAAAAATCAAATAGGATCGCTATATCAAATACTGGTGCGTTACGGCTTACGCCTAACACACCCTACGTCAAGGTAGCTTCTCATCTAGGATTGTTAAATAATGCCATAAATGCCTGAAATCTAGATGGTGGGCAGTGCCCACTCTACTGGGACGACACGACTAAATCTGTGGGTAAAGCGATCGCCAAACAGATTACTAATTGTATTTCTCAGAGTTCTGAATGCCCACAGTTTTAGTCGTGTCCCCCACTACAAAATATTAAACTATAAAATATTAAAGAAAAGTGACTTAATGGGGAATTTGGAAGCATGAATAACGATCGATATCTTATCATTCAACTCTATGAGACATTCGATCGCGGTGATTTTAAAGTTGTCAGAGATATGCTATCGGAAAAATTTGTCGCTCATTTAGTGGGGATGTCGGCAACTTTGAATCGAGACGAGTTTACAGAATTTGGGACTAAATTTAGACAAGCTTTTCCTAATGGTCATCATAACTTCGATCGACCAATCTGTGAGGGCGATCGAGTGGTTACTTGCGGGACATTTACAGGTACTCACTTGGGCAACTTCCAAGGCTTACCAGCGACAGGGAGATCCGTCACAATTGCCGTAATGCACATCGATCGAGTTATCGATGGTAAAGTAGTCGAACATTGGGGTCAAGGCGACCAAGCCGGAATGATGCAACAATTGGGTATCATTCCCATACCTGGAATTGGTTTGTTTTATGCTGCGCTACGTCAGCGGCTAGGAATTGGTAAGTAAATAATGCGTTAAATCGAAAATCTCGATCTGAGTGGCGTTAAGCGAGGATGGGTGGTAAACCAACTTCCTTGGGTGTGACTAATTTACCATCGAAACTCATCGTATAATCCCCTACGGTTCTGGCTTCGGCAACATAACGACGCAATTCGGCTCGATCGAAATCATTGTCCACACCACCAAGCAGGTATACAATTAATTTCGCAGCTAAATCTCGCCCAGATACGAGGATACGTTTCTTATTTGGGTCATATAATATGCCATACCAGAGCGACTGGGGCAAGTTAATATGACTAAAGCCACCATCGGCATCATAGCGATCGAGTTTACGGAAAACGTCGGTTTCAGCCATTTGTTTTTTAAAAACCGCCATTCCCACACCTTGAGCGAAAGCCACTTGTCCGACGGGGCGAAATAAAATATGTCCCTCGCCACCACCAGGTTCAAAACTAAATCGGCGTAGTGTGGGAGTATCTTCTGCCTGTAAGCGTCCATAACTGATAAATTGGGATAACCTGTCGAACAACCGACTAAAGGCGGCTATTCCGGCTTCTAGTTCGGCTGACTCTGGGCGCAGGGGTACTAAACCTTTTTGCGCTTTGGGCTTCCAGTGGGGATATTGGGACTGAAGATATTTAGCTGCCATATCTTGCAAGGCTTGGAGCGTAGTCAGTACGGTGGTTTTAGTCGCAACTGTGGCACTATCCCAATTCACACGCGGTTTGCGTCCTGGGATATCTTTTAATAACGGATGATTGACGGCAATATTTCGAGCCACGATCGCAAATCCGTCATTTTCATCGAGCTGCGCCAATTGTCCTTTACTCAATGCGATCGCCATCAGATTAACATGAACAAAGATCGATCGAATCCTTTTTCTTGCCTCTAATTGCGTCTCACCTTTTACCACCGCCGAGATAAATTCAATCCCAATCGTCTCTTGCGGTAAACTCTGTAAATATGCTTCAGATGTCCCCAACTGAGCGGTCGTAATTTTATTACCTAACAGCTCGCGATATTTATTATATCTAGGCAATTCACCCGCACGTAATAACTCCATCAATCCCTGTACGCCCATTAATCGATGTTGTCCATCAAGGGCATAAATCCGCACCGATTCCCCGACATCTAATAAACCAAAGCTGTCATTCCCATCGAGCGGCATAAACATCGCCGCCGACTCAGTTGCTTTCCCACCTCTCCCCCATTCCGGTGCATGAATATTATCGATCCAATCTCGATCGATCGTTACTAATACGGGGGGGAATTTGTGAGTGGTTCGCCCTGCTAAATATTGAACTAGAGCAGCCTGTCTGCTCCAATCTAGCGGACGCTGTTGGATGACTTCGATACTCTCACTATCGATCGCGATATTGTTATCTTTGGGCTGATACTGCTCTGAGAGTAAGCTCATCTCTGAAGCATATTTTACGCGATCGGCCAACCATTGCAGCGTCACTGAGCCAATATACGCCTCACTTCCACCCATATTGGTACGTTGGACGAGGATTTCGTTTGGCTGGATGCTGGGAATCTTGCTGGCTGGCATTGATGGCTGAGTGATGTTACCGCAACTAGACTAGCAGCTTCTTGGCGTACTTCGCAAGGTTTTTAAAAACTTAATAGACAATCGGAAGTCAGAATTCAGATTTGCTACAGTCCGAAAGTATTGCGTAGATTATCGTAAAGATTCTCGATCGAGATCGAGCCAATTACACGCACAATAGCAACTAATTTTACAGTTGCCAAATTATCAGTCATGACAACTGAACCCGATATTAAACCCGATTGCTGACCTGCTGGCGTGCCGAGCGAGATAGTCAAACGGCTCGGATGTTGACTTCGAGACATTTGGCTAGTAACCATTGCCACAATAATCTGAGGCAAACCAGTCTGTAAGTTATCTGCTTGAACTACCACTGCTGGTCTAGTTTTTGCAGTAATTAAATCGGAATTTGGGAACAGAACTAAAACAACATCCCCCTGCCTATAACTGGGATTTGGCGGCATCGTAGTTGTCATAAATACTCATCTCTAGACTATCCCAATCATCTGCAAAAGTAGCGAGGTTATTGCGTAGAATTTCTGCTTGCGATCGATCGATCCCACGCTCCGCCAGATTGACAACATCAGCATCCACAAAAGTTACAATTACCCTAGCTTCGTTAGCAACATTGCTAGGCAAGCTCTTTAGCTCGATCTGTCCATCTCGATAAATGCCTTCTACCGTGGTTAACACTTGCTTGCCTCTTGGTAAATATCCTTGTTCGCATCAGTGTGACTGTTGCAAATCAGATCGCAGTCACATATCTAAAGCATATTTTACTCGATCGTTCGATCTTTGTAGGGATAAAGAGGCGTTAACATGTAAGTCGAAGGTACAATACAACAAAGATTTTTCGTGGCTAGAGATCTATTTCATCAAGTTGTCAAAGACGCACTCATAAAAGATGGATGGAATATCACCCACGATCCTTTACCTGTTGACTATGGAGATGTGCAAATGCAAATCGATTTGGGTGCTGAAAGACTTCTGGCTGCAACTAAAGATGCCGAGACGATCGCTGTCGAAATTAAAAGCTTTGTCAAGCCTTCCAACATTTCCGAATTTCATACCGCCGTGGGACAATATCTCAACTATCGGCGGGCATTACGCGCTCAAGAACCAAACCGTGTCTTATACTTAGCCGTACCCAGTCAAACCTACGATGAGTTCTTCCGGCTCAGATTTATCCAAGAAGGTGTTGAAGAATATCAAATCTATCTGCTCATATACGACATAGAAGAACGGAGCATTGTCAAATGGAAAAAATAACTCACTATCGCCAAATCATACAGGATATCCTTACAGCTCACGGTCAAATTCAACCTGTTTATGGTGAGATTGAAATGGAACTCTTATTCGATAGCACTCGCGACAGATATCAAGTACTGCGGGCTGGTTGGTTGCAGAAGCAGCGAGTATATGGTGCTTTGATTCATATCGACATCAAAGGGGAAAAGCTCTGGATTCAATACGACGGTACGGAAATCGGCGTGGCAAATGAGCTAGTCGATCGAGGTATTCCTAAGGATGATATCGTCTTGGCGTATCACTCTCCATTCATTCGTCAGTATGATGGTTTTGCCGTGGGATGAGACTGATTGACTATAAGTAGAAAATTCGTAGGTTGGGTTGCGCGCAGCGACCGAAATCGCGCTGTAGGCGAAGACGTGTCGTTAGACGGTCTCCTCAGCACTGGACGGGTCTCCCGCCCAGATGTGCGTTTCGGTCAAGACAGCAAAACCCAACGAACACACCAGCACCCTAAAATTGTTGGGTTTTCTCCACGGGAGACGCTCCGCGAACGAGGCTCAACCCAACCTACCCCTGTGTCGGTTTCCAAAGATATTTTTACGAGTTAGGATATACATAGGATAAACTAAAATACCAGATATGACTGCGATCGTCAATAAGTGGGGTAATAGCTTGGGGGTGAGAATTCCTCAGCCTGTAGCGAATGAAGTCGGTTTTACGGTTGGGACAGAGGTAAATGTTGAAGTCGTCAATAATACGATTGTTATCTCGCCAGTCAAGAAAAAGTATCAACTTGAGGATTTACTAGTTGGCGTTACACCCGAACTAATCAGTGGAGAATACGATTGGGGGGAGCCTGTTGGTAAGGAAATATGGTAGGTAAATATATTCCCGCCAAGGGTGATATTGTCAAACTCAATTTCAATCCGACACTAGGCAGAGAACAAGCTGGCTTTCGTCCCGCTCTCATCGTGACACCGAGGGAGTTTAATCAATCTACCCAACTAGCATTAGTTTGTCCGATTACTAGCAAAGTCAAGGGCTTCCCGCTGGAGGTGACTTTACCGGAAGGGCTAATGACTAGCGGGGTAGTTTTGATATTTCAAGCTAAAACTATTGACTGGTTAGAGCGTCAGGCAAAGTATGTCGAATCTATACCAGCAGAGACATTAGAGGAAGCGATCGCTAAATTACATGCCATGATAGGCTAGTTATTTTAAAATCTCCGTATTATTACTGATATGGACTGATAATCTATTATTTCAAGCCTATTTATGATGTATTCAGTTCAAATATGGACTGCAAAGTCTTGACAATCGCTATTTGTGTGAGATATCGTTGTGATTACATGCAGTCCACAAAGTACTAATCGCTATGGATACTCAATCGCCCAATACCAATGTAATTTTTCTAGACACGGAAACAGATGCACTCGCTCAGGCTACTCGAAGTGCAGCAACTTCTGGAGCGCGACTGTTCATCTGTCACGTTTACGAGCAAGGCAATCGAACTCACTTAGCATTTTCGCTGTCATTAAAACTACTTCTCGAAATCGCAAAGTTAAATAGTGCGGATGGCAAGAGGAATAAGTCAAACGCAGAGGAGATGATGAACCGTCCCCTTATGCAGCCTCATGTTAAAGAAATTGCTAAATATCTAGTCAATACAGATGCTTATATTCTCCCACCATTTATTTTTAATTCAGATACTCCAATCAAGGTATTTGCATTTGGTAGTGGATCTGTTAAATTTGGGTATGCTGTGATCTCTAGTGATATATCTTTGTATGTTACTGATGGACAGCATCGACTCAAGGCAATTGAAAAAGCAGTAATAGAAAGACCGGAGTTGTATAATGATAGTGTGACAGTATTGGTCGTTCAAGAAGAAGATCTAGAACAAATTCATCAAGACTTTGCGGACTGCTCTAAAAATAAGCCAATCCCGCCAGCATTAAGAGCGTCATTTGATGTTAGTGATTTTCTATCTAAAATTACTCGCGATCTTACTAAGCAACTAGATATCTTTAGTGGCAGAATTGATAAAATATCAAGTACTGTGGGCAAAGATGCAAATTATATTTTCACGATGAATCAACTACGAATAGGCGTGTCTGAATTTTTATTCGGAACTAGTAATAAAAGTTTAGACTCATTTACCGTAGAAAATAAGGAAGAGTATCAAGCTCTTCTCGATCGAGCAAAATCATTCTATCTTGAATTTGCAAGAAGCAATAATACATGGAATCTTCTATTTCAGCCTCGTTCTCAAGCAAATAATCTCTTAAATTTCTATAATTTACGTCAAGAAAGAATTGATTTTAATTCCGTAGGGTTCATAGTAATCAGTAGGATTGGACATTTGATCCTCTTTGAAAATAACTTTGCTGAGGAACAAAATTTACTCCTAATAAAAGCATTGGCTAATCTTGACTATCGACGCAGTTGTAGCTTGTGGGAAAATAGTGTGGTGATTGATGATGGGAAAGGAGAGAAAAAAATAATTGCTCAAAGAGCCGCAATTAATAAAGCCATCAAGATCGCGATCGCGGAAATTGAAAAACAAACAGGAATCAGTTTAAATTAGCAATACACCTAATTATTGATATACTGTTATAGGTGAATTGAAATAACTCACCTATTTGCAGCTTTGCAAAATTGTATACTTAAAGACTATCTTTTATGACAGAAGCTACCACACTACCACTCGAACAGCGCAGTGTCGCGGATTTCATAGAGGATGTCAATAAGTTGACTGTTGAAATCCAAGAACTTTATTGCAGTGACAGTATACCGTGGATTTTGGGTGTATCCTGGGGCAAAGATTCTAGCACTATTTTACAGCTTGTTTGGAATGCGATCGCTACATTAGCACCTGAAAAACGAAAAAAAAAGGTTTATGTAATTACTACAGATACCCAAGTGGAAAACCCGATGGTTTCTCATTGGGTTCGGCGTTGTATCGAGCAGATAAAATCGCAAGCAGAATTGCTACAATTGCCGATCGAGGCACACTTACTAAAACCAGTAGTCAAAGACACGTTCTGGAGTAATTTAATTGGTAAGGGTTATCCTGCACCTAGAAATGGATTTAGATGGTGTACGGATCGATTAAAGATTAATCCTGCTAATCGATTTATTCGTGAAGTGGTGCAGGTAAATGGTGAAACCATCTTAGTTTTAGGTACTCGTAAAGCAGAAAGTAGCAAACGTGCGATGACGATGCTGAAGTATGAGAAAAATCGAGTTAGAGATCATCTCAGCCCTAATGCCCGTCTGCCTAATTCGCTAATTTACAGCCCGATCGAGGATTGGCGGACTGATGAGGTGTGGATGTATCTGATGCAATTTCCCAATCCTTGGGGTGGGAATAATCAGGATTTATTTACGCTCTATCGAGGGGCGACTGCTGATAACGAATGTCCCCTAGTTGTCGATACGTCTACGCCTAGCTGTGGTGATTCTCGCTTTGGTTGTTGGGTATGTACTTTGGTGAGTAAAGATCGCTCGATGGAGGCAATGATTCAGAACGATCAAGATAAAGAATGGTTGCAACCGTTGTTAGATATTCGCAATGAATTGGATATTCATGACGATCGCGATAAGCGAGATTTTAGACGGATATATGGTAGAGTTGAACTGTTTGAACGGAAGGCTAACGATGGTACTGAAGTAGTCCCAATTCCAGGGCCATATACTAAGTTATGGCGAGAACATTGGTTGCGGCGAGTATTATCAGCTCAGGTACAAATTCAGAATACTGCACCTGTAGATATGCAGGATATTACCCTAATTACTGAGGAAGAATTAGGCGAGATTCGACGAATTTGGTTGGAAGAAAAGCACGAATTTGATGATAGTTTACCTCGGATCTATGAGGAAGTGATGGGCAAGCCGTTTAAAGATAACCGCATTCAGGAAAAGAAACTATTAGGTGGTGATGAATGGTCGATTTTAGAAGAGATCTGTAGTGAGGATGCCATGCACCTGGAATTGATGGCAAAGTTACTCGATACCGAACGCCAACACGCGACTAAATCGCGGCGAGGGGTTTTTGAAAACCTCGAAAAGTGCTTTGATAGTAGTTCGCGCTCGAAGGAGGAAGCAATCGCACACGCACATGAGAAGCGGGATCTCAAGGAGGCTGCGAGTCAGGGTGATGTGGGGAAGGTGAAGCAGTTAACCTGGGCGCAGATGAAGTTTCAGACTAACGAGGAACCCGATTCGAGCGATGGATAGAGTTGGATTAGTTAACCCAGGGCAAAGCGGTTAGAAACCGCTCCTCAGAGTGCAAAGTCCGCCTTCGCGGACTGAAATCCTAGTCCGCGACGGCGGACTTTGCATCATTAGCGGCATTTCAATCGTCGGAACTGTCGAAACCGCCTTGGCGATTACTACAAATTAGCGATCGAAACACTCTCACTCACCAAAATTTTCATTCCTTCTCGTGCTACGATCGATCCAGCAAAGACTTGTTGAGATTGGATCTCGATCGCATCCATGAATTCATCGTCATGAGTAGGATCGTGGTGAAAAATTACTAACTTTTTCACTTGTGCGGCTTGGGCGATTTTCACCCCTTCTTGCCAAGTAGAATGTCCCCAACCGATCTTACTCGTCTGGGGATGATAATACTCTTGGTCAGTATAAGTAGAATCATAAATTAAGACATCCGCCCGATCGACTAATTCTAATACATTGCGATCGAGTCGATCTGGAAAGTGCTCGGTATCGGTAATATAAGCAACCGCATAATCGCCCCAACTAACGCGATATCCCATCGCCCCACCAGGATGATTTAATGCTCCGGTGGAGATAGTGACATCGCCTAAATTAACTGTGTCACCATAGTCGAGATTGTGAAACCGTAGATTGGCTCCCATCACCTGTAATGGTACTGGAAAATTGGGCTGATTCATCTGATCGTGCAGTCGATGTTCGATCGTCACGCCGTGGGGAATTACCCCACCATAAATATCAAATTCATTCCCCTCCATAAATGCGGGAGAAAAGAAAGGAAATCCCTGAATATGATCCCAATGCGAGTGAGAGAAAAATAAATGTCCGCTGACAGGAAGATCGCCCAATAACGATCTTCCCAATACATGAATCCCAGTCCCCGCATCAAAAATTAGCCGATAACCACCCACTAACATTTCCACGCAGGGCGTATTACCGCCGTAGCGCACAGTGGCGGCTCCAGGGCAAGCAATACTCCCCCGCACACCCCAGAAATGAATCGTGAATTGGTCTTCGAGTTTTGACATGAATACAGTTGACAAGGAAGGGGTGAAAATTCGCCACAGTTTTTAAAAACTGGCATGACCCAAAATTCGATCGCTATGACACTAGTTATTATGCCCAAAAAATCGATAATTAAGACAGGCTCTGGATGTTCGATCGATAATTCACAGAGTATAGGTAAAATCTTCGATTAACGATCCTGGCACCCAGCTCCCGCCTAGTTGCCGACTGCCATAGGTATTGACATCAGGAATAAATTCCACGTTATTTGTCAATGCCAGCAGATTATCGCCCCAACAACGGTAGAGACTCTCATCAAAGCGTAAATTGGCGATCGGTGCAACGATCTCGCCCCCTTCGACCCAGAAACAGGCGTAGCGAGTCATTCCAGTTACTCGCCCAGTCGGTCGATCGCTCCAATTGAGATAATGGAGATTGGATAGGTATAATCCTGTGTCCAAATCCGCTAAGATGCGATCGGGTGTAAGTGAGCCAGCACTAATTTCGGCACAACGGAGCGATTCGCCGCGATTTGCGCCATTGGCTGGCTTCTGGTATTCTTTGGCGGTACGTGCGTTGACAAGCGTATTTGCTAAATGACCGCGATCGATTAGAGTCAGATGAGCTGGAGCAATTTCGCCTAATTCATTAAACCTGGGCACTAAACCACGTTGGAAATTTTCAGAGATCGTCAATTGCGGTGAGAGCGATTGTTCGCCCCGCTGGAGTGCCCCAAAACAGCTCCTGCCCTGCTGCAAAGCTGCCTCGCTAATTCCCCCCCAAGACAACATCCCCAGTAGGTCGGCAGTCGCTGCTGGAGCCAAGTAGGTGCGATATTTACCCCGCTCGATCGTCTTCAAGGGTTGCTCCAAGCGGGCTAATTGGTTTTTTGACTCAGCAATCTTGGCTTGATAAGCAGCATTATCCCAATGACTACCAGCGAGAGTGCCTTTGACAGCTTGTCCGGTACTGGTAAATAGGGAGTAGTCCAGAGTATAGGATTGGTTCGCGAACCAGTGTTTTTGACCGCTACTATCGGCATAACCTCGGAGCATCATCCCCGCTGCATACAAACCTGTGAAATCCAGATTTTCAACTACTGGTAATAAGCTACCGACTACCTCCGCATCTGGCAATAATTCCCCCGCGTGTACCTCATGGCTGGTAGCAATCCCCGTCGGGATGACTAGGTAAGGATCGACAGGTAATTGCGGCACTTCCAATCGGAGGGCTACC
Source organism: Chamaesiphon sp. (assembly GCF_041737865.1). NCBI lineage: Bacteria > Bacillati > Cyanobacteriota > Cyanophyceae > Gomontiellales > Chamaesiphonaceae > Chamaesiphon > Chamaesiphon sp. Next base: position 77,981 of record NZ_JBGSQZ010000220.1, on the reverse strand, counting down.
AGCGCGGCTCGTGCTTGTGGGAGGTCAATTTCCGAGTCGCCAGTAAAAGGAAACTGGATCGAACTACTGCGCCGATCGGAGATCAGTTTTAGTTGGAGACTACTATCTTGAACAATCCCTGTCTGGCGAACTTTAGCATGATTGAACCGTGTAAACTGACTGACTTCGCCCTGCAACCGGAGTGTAAATTGCTCGTCAGCATGGAGATTTTGGAGTAACACAGCCAAGATGCGATCGAAACTAGCTTCTAATTGGTCTATCACTGAAGATTAATAAAATAGATGGAATACTGAGGAAATTTGAGGCAAAGACCGATAATCTCTAGCGACTGGAGGGGAGATTATGGGCATACATTAGTAAATTGTAGCCCGATTTGATAAGATCTTATTGTTAATTGATTATATCTATAAATTAGCAGTGACTACTCTCAATTATATGAATATTACTTGCAATTGCTAGATCCCAAAGGTTTAGGTGCTAAATTATTAGACAAGAAGCAAATAGCTTCGATCGATACCCATCACTTAGTTTAGACCTCGATCTAAAAGGAGAAAAATCAGTTCTCGACTACTTATTGTATTTCTCTGACCCCAACAGCAAGAGCAACACGACTGTCAACTTTAAATATCTCTAAAACCTGTCAATACGGGAGCTATCCATTACGAGATTAGTTCAACTCCACATTTGGTCGATAAAAGTATAGAGATCCCTTAGAGGTTGCTGCTAAAGTGTTGCTTTTGTCATATCTGTAGCGATTCCAAGCGATCGATTAATTTACTCAGTTGTAATTTGCTTGTGCATTTTACTCGCAATTGTTTTTGATTCTTTTTGTAAAAAGTCAAAGAATGTACTAGCCAGGATCGAGAGCTGCTTGTCTGCGGGATAAACAACATACCAATGACGTTCGATCGGAAAATGTTGGACATCTAAAATTGTCAATCCCGACATCGCGGCTTCTGGTGTAAAGGTATGTTGGGAGAGTACCGAAATCCCCAGCCCTACGCCAATCGCTTGCTTGATTGCTTCATTTCCACCCAATTCTAACCGGACTTTGACTGATACGCCATGTTTGGCAAATAATTGCTCTACCGCAGCGCGAGTCCCAGAACCACGTTCGCGCATGATAAATTGTTCGTTGTGGAGTTTAGTAATCGGGATATTTTTCTGTTGGGCGAGGGGATGATTTTTAGGGGCAATTACCACCAAAGGGTTTTCTAAAAATGGATGTAAAGCTACATCCAAGCGATCGGGTACCTTGCTGATAATATATAAGTCATCAAGGTTTTCATTCAGTCGTTCTAAGACTCGTTCGTGATTGGTAATCTCTAGCGCAACATCCACACCTGGATACAATTGACAAAATGGAGCGATCGCCCGTGGCATAAAATATTTAGTTGTGGTGATGGTGGCAAGTCTAAGTTTTCCTTGCTTCATCCCCTGAAAATCACCAATCTTCATCTCAAAGCGAGCTAATTGATTGAATATTTCGCGACAGGTAATTACCAATTCTTGTCCCGCTTGTGTGAGATAGAGCTTCTTACCAATTTGTTCAAATAGCGGTACGCCAATATTTTGAGTAAGCTGCTTGATCTGCATCGAAACTGTTGGCTGTGTCAAGGACAACTCTTCTGCTGCACGAGTAATACTCGTCAATCTCGCGACAGTTTCAAACACTTTTAGTTGATGAAGAGTAGATTGACGCATTTTAATTAGGGGATTGGGGACATTAAACAGTTGACAGTTGACAACGTGCCTAAAGGCAGGAGGCTCTGAAACTTTACTGTTTGGTAAAAATGCGAGGAGCGTTTTAGTTACATGTCACGGTGACAAAAATAATAATTTAAAGATTAGATAACTTGACATCTTTTAACAAAAATTAGGGGCTTAAATCGCGATTGCAGTAACGCTTGCAACTATCAAATATCAACTATCAACTGTTTAACGGGCTTACCCTTGACAAAGTGACGATCGACAATTTCTCGAATGTCTGCACGAGTTAAATGTCCGTAGATGTGGCGATTGGGAAAAAATCGACGGCGAATTTTGAGGCGGAGTTTCGTCGGTAGCCAGGAAAAATCACCCCAGTCGGGTTGATAAATGAGGGCGACGGCTCCAGAGGCACAGTTGTTGAGGCAGCCCGATTGCCGAACTTCGACTCGATCTGCTAAATTCTGCGCCGCAATTTGGGCTAGAAATGTTTGGTATACTCAAAATGGCTACAGGATGGACTTTTTATTCAATAGCCTAAGCTCTGCTCCACAAGGGTTTCAACCGTTAGAATAAAAGTCTAGCTCTCATCCGTGTTTAGTATAAATTTCGCTGGCACCCGCACTAACACAATATCCGGCTGTATTATCGTCAGACGGCTGTTTATTACAAACAAAAACACAGTATGGTTTGAAGTCATACAATAATTGTATATTGTTCGGACGATATCTAAGATTTTGGGCAAAATAATTGTAAAGTTCCATCCTCGATCGACCAATTACAGTCGTACAGCGATTGTGTCTTGAAAAGGTGCTCCACTTGGGCAAAGAAGCGAGCTTTTGGGGGGAAACTTCCCCCCAAAACATCGCGCCCCAAGACCGCACTTTTCAAGACAGCGGACTAGTTTATTAGTCCGCGTAGGCGGATGCACTATGAGCAGCGATGCGCTAAACCGTCGGGAGACCCGACGGTTTAGCGCATCAAGACAGAGGTTTCTAACCGCTGAGGTTATGAGTAGCAACTTGGGTTATGTATGTCAGTCCGCGCACCATCCGGACTTTGCATCATGAGAGACGATTTCAATTGTAGGCATCTTTATAAGTAACATCAATCTCGATCGACTATTTGAGTCCGCCATGTTGAGAGAGGATTTGTTCGACCTTAGCTTCTTCAATTCTAGAAGTCAGTTTGGTAGATTCGTGTAGATCTCTTTGGGTTTTTGCCAAGGTAAAAGTAGATGTGACCGAAAATCCTAAACCCATGCCCACAAAACCTTTCACCCATAGATCTACAGGTAGATAAACAATGCCTACCGATGTCATTCCGACTGAGAGCACAAAGGATGCCCAAGTTTGTAAAATCCACGCGTTACTATCTCTTTGAGTACCCATCTGTTGCATTTTATTTGCTCCTAATATCTGTAATTAATGACTGATGTATTTGTGCTGATGTGTCAATGTTAAATTGAATAAGCATCGATCGGGAGCAGGAATGGACACTTTCACAACTGGCTCAGAAATAGGGTAGAGGATGAAAGTGTTGATGACTCGGAAGGACTTGGGCGTTCGCGATCGATCGTTGTGGTTTACCATAAAGATCGATTCCCTTTCCCTACAGACCGATCCATGACTAATCCACCGTCTAATTCCACTGGAATTTCCTCAGGAAAAGCTCCGTTAGTACCACCTGTCGGCTGGATGGAGATCGGTTCGATCGTTGGCGCACAAGGAATTAAAGGGGAAGTGAAGGTTTATCCGAATTCTGATTTTCCCGAACGATTTGAACGAGCGGGAGAACGCTGGCTGTGGGGGACTCAGGATCTAGAGCCGAGATCGATTCAATTGAAAAGAGGGTTTGAAATTCCTGGTAGAAACTTGTATGTAGTGCAGCTAGAAGGCATCAACAATCGATCGCAAGCCGAAAATTTGCGGGGACAGATGTTGCTACTTCCCGCTACCGATCGACCAAAATTGTCAACGGGGGAGTATCATAGTCAAGATCTGATCGATCTACCAGTCTTTCATCAAGTAACTGGATTAGAAATTGGGATCGTCACAGATATCTTTACTGCTGGGCATGAAGTCTTAGTAGTCAGTGTGCCGCATGGTGATGGCAAAACCTCCGAGGCGATGATTCCCTTTGTCAAAGAAATCGTTCCCGTCGTCGATCTTGCCAATCGACGGATTGAAATCTTACCCCCACCTGGATTGTTGGAGTTGTACCTACCTAACTTGACTTCACAGAAGCAAGATGAGGATCGGGAATCCAAACCCTAGAGATCTCGCCGAGCAAACCTAATTCTCAGTCCTCCTTATTAAGCTACTGTGTGTACACAACAACTCAAACAGACTTGTTGGTAGGGAACAATTGGGGACAAATAAGCAACAACAAGTAGCAAATACCAACAACGACGATGGAACAGCTTAATAATGCGTTTACCCTCTTTTTGAGCTTACTGGTAGAAGCAATTCCTTTCCTTTTGCTAGGAGTGTTGTTATCGAGCTTACTGCTGATTTTTATCGACGAAAGGTGGTTGATTACCCATATGCCCAAACATCCGGTGCTGGGGGCATTTGCAGGTAGTTGTATTGGCTTTTTGTTTCCGGTGTGTGAGTGTGGAAATGTACCTGTAGCCAGACGATTAATTATGCAGGGGGTGCCGATGCCTGTAGCGATTGGCTTTTTACTCGCCGCACCGACAGTAAATCCAATTGTAATTTGGTCTACTTGGATTGCTTTTCACGATCGACCGGAAATAGTAATATTGCGGGTGGTATTTTCATTATCAATTGCCACGATTGTCGGTTATGTTTTTAGCGTCCAAACAGATCTCAAACCGATTTTACAACCTGCGATCGCGCTGGGCACAATTCGCGCTCAACCAAAAATTAGTACTGGTTCTAGCCTCCTTGATGGCGGTGATTTTATGCTTGGTAGTGGTGGGGTAGCAGCCAAACGAATGACTCAAGATCTGATCCAGCCGCCGCAGAAATCACTACGCGCTAATTTCGATTTAGTCCTAGATAATGTCATCCAAGAATTACGAGAATTGGGTGGGATCTTAGTATTGGGTAGTGCAGTAGCAGCGGCAATCCAAACATTGACACCACGAGAACTGATCGTTAGTCTAGGTGAAGGGCCGATTTTGTCGATCGTAGTGATGATGATTTTGGCTGGTTCAATTTCGATTTGTTCTACTGTAGACTCATTTTTTGCCCTCTCTTTTGCGGCAACATTTACGAGTGGTTCCTTACTCGCATTCCTGGTATTTGGGCCGATGTTCGATCTCAAGAGTATTGGATTGATGTTGTCGATCTTCAAACCCAAAGCAATCTTTTATATATTTGCGATCGCGACTCAATTAACTTTTATATTAACCTTGTTCGTGAACTTCCATGTCAGTTAATCCCTCCACTCGCTCCAGTCTGCGAAAGTCGTGGTTAGATATTACGGCGGTAACAGCATGGGGAATCTTACTACTCAAATACGCGATCGACGGTACTTTATATATTCTCATTCATCCCAGTTACTATCTGCTCGTAACAGTTACGGGTGGCTGTTTATTATTCATTGGGATCTTGCAGAGCTGGAGACTAATTCGAGGGAAAATCGTTAGCCCTCAAGAACTGCATAGTAGTCTCCTGCCGCAAGGCGTAACCACAATGTTACTATTGGGTACCGCGATCGCTGGATTGATTGTTACTCCCAAATTATTTACCAGTCAGGCTGCCATTCAGCGCGGCGTATCTTCCGAAGTCACAGTTACCCGCAGCAAAGCCCAAGCCTTTAGTACCAATGTCAACCCCGAATCCAGAACCCTAGTAGATTGGGTGCGAACTATCAATAATTACCCCGAACCCGACGCATACTTAGGTCAAAAAGCTAATATTAATGGGTTTGTGTTTTATCCCAAAGAACTTCCCGCTAACTATCTGATGCTATCGAGATTTGTAATTACCTGCTGCGCCGCCGATGCCTATCCCGTCGCCATCCCTATCAAATTTTCAGGGACTCGTCAAAACTATCCCCAAGATAGTTGGTTTCAAGTCAAAGGCAAAGCGATCGTCGAAACATTTAACGGTAGTCGTCAATTAGTCATCGATGCTAGTGAAATTCAACCGATTTCAACACCTAAGAATCCTTATCAGGAATAGGCTTGCTCTAGGTTTCAGGCTTTAGGCTTTAGAATATCGTAGGGTGTGTTATCGCGGAGCGTAACGCACCAAAGAGTAGCTATCAACTATCAATTCCGTACCCTGTGAATAACCGTAAAGCTTTACTTCCAATCGATCGCATTGCCATCACGTTCATGGCTGTATTGGCGATCGTTACCCTGATCTTATTATGGAGTGGCGATCGCACCTTGCCACAAGTCCGTGATTTTAACTGGCAAGATCGCTCGATTAGTGCTGAAGACACTGCTTTTACCCTGACATTCAATCGAGCGATCGATCGTCCCACCGTCGAAAAACAACTCCAAATCCAACCCCCACTACCAGGGAAAATCAGTTGGGCGGGGTCTAGACTGGCTTATACGCTGAAAAACCCTGCCCCCTATGGGAATACTTTCAAAGTCAGTTTGCAAGGGGCTAGAGAGGCAATCGGTACCAAGAGAGGTAAGGAAATCGTCCCCTTTGAGGGGCAATTTCGGACACCCGATCGGATGTTTGCTTATATTAGCAGTGGAGCGACCGACCGAGGTCGGATCGCTATCTACAATTTCAAGACCAAAAAATCGACAACCATCAGTCCTGAAAACTTAGTTGTTACTGATTTTAAAGTAGACAGTCAGAGTCAGAAAATCATTTTTACGGCAACAGATCCTCAAACGATCCAAAATCGTCAACCCGCGATCGCTAATCAACAAGTTTATAGTATTAGTACCGGAATTGCCCCCAGAAACGCCGATAAAGACCAGCAACTTATGCTGTCTGGTAAATTAGAATTAATCCTCGATAATCGGGAATATCAAAACGTCAAATTTGACCTCTCACCCGATGGCAATAAAGTAGTCGTTCAACGAGTCAATCGCCGCAAATCCAGTGACTTCGCCCTCTGGGTAGTCGCTCTAGACAAATCGGCTCCGCCCACCAAACTGAAACAGAGCGGGGATTTTGTCATCACGCCAGATAGTAAACAAGTTGCCGCCGCCGTAGGGCAAGGAGTCTCGATCTTTCCACTGACACCGACTCAGAGTAGCAACCTCGACTTTTTACCCAAATTTGGCAACGTCCTGAGTTTTGCCAGTGATGGCACAGCAGCAGCCATGGTGGAATACAACAGCGACTATACCAAGTCCCTATTTGTCGTGGGCAACCAGGGGATCGAACAGCAGATTCTCAAGACTAATGGTTCGATTTGGGATGCGAAGTTTTCCCCTGCTAAAGATATCATCTATTGTTTGGCTACCGAACTGAAAACCAAAGATAATAGTAGTCAAGAAGAACCGTATTTAACCGCGATCGATATCAAAACTCAAAAAGTATTATTGATGACGCTGTTACCAATTCAGCAGGGAATTCAGATGAGTTTATCACCGGATGGATTAGCCGTGATGTTCGATCAGGCGGATAAAGGTGAAAGTGTCGATCGAATTATTCAAGGCGAAAGTAATGGGATCATGTGGCTATTACCCATTCCGTATAATATCCGCGAACTAACTACACCGATTAATCCAGATCGATTACCCTTTTCCGGTTGGCATCCTCGGTGGCTATCTTGAGAGAATGTTTTGGATTTATTAGCGATTTATAGATAGCTGAGAATATGCTCAAATTGCGAGATAAGTTTTAGCTAAAATTGCTGCTTGGGTACGATCTCGTAAATTTAACCGATTTAAAACATTCGTCACATGATTTTTGACTGTGCCTTCAGAAATGTATAATTGCTGGGCGATCTCGCGATTATTGGCACCGACAGCAATTAGTTTCAAGACTTCTAATTCGCGTGGGGTGAGTTCCGCCAATTCTGGCGGTAGCGTAATTTCGACTCGTTGGCGTAGCCTCGCCTCTGGAGAATCGATCCGATTGGCGATGACTTTTTCCATCATTCCTGGTGCCAGATGAGTATAACCAAGATTGACTGCTCGAATCGCCGCTGCAATCTCCTCAGACGGAGTATCTTTGAGCAGATAACCTTTGGCACCATATCCAATTGCTGCGGATACATACGTATCGTCATCAAAAGTGGTGAGCACTAAAACATTTACATGAGGAAATTGCTGACAAATTTGCTTGGTTGCGGTGACTCCATCCATCACAGGCATCCGAATATCCATCAATACTACATCTGGCTGAAGCTCTTTGACTCGATCGAGTGCAATTTGCCCGTTCTCAGCTTCAGCGACGATCTGGAGATCGGGTTCGAGTTCTAGCAAAGCTTTTAGCCCTTGGCGAATGAGATGCTGGTCATCTACAATCAGGATATTAATCATCGGGTTTTTGGGTGTTACGGGGGTAGTTAATCGACGATCCTCGATCTGGGAATAGTTGCCATAATCTGACAACCTCGATCGGGCGCACTAATAATCTCAAATTTACCTTGTAATGATAATACTCGTTCGCGCATTCCTTGTAAGCCAAATCCAGCCGTGTTGTTGCTGGGAATAAAGCCGACTCCATCATCGATGATGCGTAATTCGATCGCCGTAGCGAGAGTCCGAATCTCGATCTCGACTTGACTAGCTTGAGCATATTTACTGATATTTGTCAATGCTTCTTGAATAATGCGATAAAGAATTACTGCTACAGGTTGTTGTAAGTCGGGAGGTACAGCGACATAACATGCTGGTCGAATCTGATTTGATAGTTTAAATTCATCTGCTAGCTGATAAATTGCGGTGGGTAAATCTCGATCGTGGAGCGGGTCTGAGCGCAGAGTTGAGACAGACTGACGCACATCTCTCAACGCGATCGAACCCAGTCTTTTAGCCTCTAAGAGAACTTCACGAGATTTTTCTGGTTTGATGTGGGAAAGTTTTACCGCCATTTCCAAGTGTAGATTCAGAGCTGTCAGCGAGTGTCCGAGGGAGTCATGAATTTCGCGGGCGATCCGATTGCGCTCTTGTAAGCTGCCATTTTCCTCGGCTTTGAGTGCGTAGGTGCGAATGCGTTGATTGGCGATCTCTAGTTCTTCTTTAGCTAACTTTTCCGAGAAGATCCGATCTACTAATAATTGAAGACTGACCAATATCCCGCCAAATAAAAATACAAAACCCCACCGAAATTCCCCTCGTTCGCGGATTTGTCCGCCCTGCCGTGCTGTCGTTGGACGTGGCTGCGTCATCGAGGTTTCCGTCCGGTACGCTCGATTTTTAGAATAAGAATATTGACGATGGGAGGGAAATAAGTTCAGCGTAGTCAGGTACAAAGCAAAGATACCACCAGTAATCCACAATCGATATTCGCGCCCAAAGATCAGATAACTCCGAATTACCACGATTAGATATAGCCAAGCAACTGGGCGCATCCCGATCGCCGCCGCGATCAAGATCGGGATAATTTGCGCGATCGTGTACAACACTCTTATCGATCCTTTACCCGAAGGTAGGCGCAGTCCCATCACCGCGATCGATACCACAATCCCAATATTCAGCCATTTTGGTTCTAGCAATTGTCCATTCCGGGGAGCTACTTCCAGTGCCATTACCACTGCAAATAAAATCCACTCGATATACAGCAACAACCTTAATGGATGGCGCATGAAAAATTCAATCTGCATTCAAAATGGGTAATTAGGCTAGTGGGATAGTGAGTCACGGGGAACTAGGCAAGACTCGTGAATACGAGCGCGGAGATCGAGCCAAAAATTAGCAGATGCTATTTCTTCTAACATAGCTGTATTTGTTCCCGATCGAGCGTTACCTTTGTCATGCTTTGAGCGAGTTAAAGCCATGACTGAGGGTAGGTTAGATCGATCTGCGATCGTGACTTTGGCTGGATGTGCAAATAGAGTGACAAATTATAAGATAAGGACATGGAAATCACACCTAACTCCAACTCAAACCACCCGAATTCCCCAATGCTCACCAACCTAGCTAAACTACTACCACTACTAGCGATTGCGATTGCTGCACCTGTATTTGCGGCAAGTACCTACGCCAATCCCCATCCCGCTCGCGGACAGATTGCTTACGGCGAGATGGGCAAACGTGCAGACAATCTCAATCTCACTCCAGAGCAAAAGACCAAAATGGAGCAACTCCGAGCATCAACTCGCACTCAGATCGATGCAGTGCTCACTCCAGCACAACGTCAGCAACTCGCACAAATCAAAGCTCAACGCCAAGCCAACAAGCAGGGTGGGAAGGGAAGCTTAACCGCAGACCAAAGAGCCAAGCTTACAGCTATTCGTACCGCCAGCAAAGAGCAATTTAAGGCAATTCTCACTCCCGAGCAACAAGCACAACTAGGTGAAGGTGGTCGGAGGTGGGGCAAAGGTGGCTCCATGGCACAGTTAAATCTCACTTCAGACCAAAAAGCCAAAATGGAGCAATTGCGGGCAACTAGCCGCACTCAGATGGATGCAGTCCTGACTCCCGAACAGCAACAGCAAGCTAAAGGACGACGCGATCGACGTCAAGCAATGGGCAACACTTGGAAGAGGCTCAATTTGACCGCCGAGCAACAAGCACAAATCAAAACGATTCGTCAATCTAGCGATCGACAGTTAAACGCTATCCTCACCCCACAGTAAGCAAGCCAAATATAAATCTCACAGGCATGGAGATAAAAATCAATCGATCTAGTCTGGCTCAGATCGCGATCTTCGCTATGTCTTACTCTCAACTAATTATTTAATTTACAGCAGTTTACCCATGTTAAAGTTCATCACTCCACTCGCGATCGGGTTACTTACAGTTATTTCGATCGCCCCCAAGTCACAAGCCTTTCCGATCGATCTCCGTTCGATCTCGATCGGGCAGTCTTACCGAGATGCCCAGCCACGAATCGTCGTCAAGGTTGGCGGACAACCAGAATACCGTCGCCGTGAGTTTGAGCGACAACGCGAACGCGAAGCACGTCGCCGGAACTACCGTCACAGTCGCGGCGAATACCGTCGTGATGGTGAGTATCGACGTGATGGCGAATACCGTCGCGATCGCTAAGTAATACCTACTATCTAATTTGACACTGGTTTGGAAGTATCTCACTCACCTATTTAAAATTGGCATACTACGATGAGAAAAAATATTATTGCTGGATTAGCTCTACTTTGCTCTGCCGTTGCTGCTGTAGGCATGAGTACGCCAGCCAGCGCGCAATTGGGTCAAAATAGTATTGGGCCATCAGTGGCGATCGGTGGCGGACAAACTGCGATTAGAATCGATTCTAAATTTGGGATCGCTGACATGTAGTGGTACCCCTGAGTACCGATCGGGGTCAAGACACGACTATAACTCTTGGTGCTGGTTTTCGATTTTAAATCATCGTGATTACCTCTCGGCGCGGCTCCGCCAACGAGGGTGACTCGCAATCTCGATCGAGCTTATGAACGAGTCGAATCAAAGCAGGCGATCTTCGATCGCCTGCTTTCTAGTAGCTCGGCATAACAGTTTTTAAAAATTAAACCGACTCAAACCGTTGCCAGCTAAAGGCAGATAATAAATTATCGGTGCGCTGATGCCAGACTAAATCGGCGATGAGCTTGGCGGTAATCGGCGTTAACAAAATTCCATTCCGATAATGTCCGGTAGCTAAGGTTAGATTCGCATCATTACTCGCTCCCAGCATCGGTAATTCATCGGGTGTCGCTGGACGAAAACCCCACCAAGTTTCGTGCAGGGGAAAATCTTGGAGTGGGGGAAACAATCGCATCGCATTAGTCATCAGTTGCTTGACACCCTGGAGGGTATTATGCGGCGCAAATCCAACATCTTCACTAGTTGCGCCGATAATAATCCGACCATCTCGACGCGGCACGATGTAGATTTCCTCACCAAATAATACTTGTTGAAGGGGTAAATTAGCTCTATGCTCGATCGGTACTACTACCGATAACATTTGCCCCTTTCTCGGCACGATCGCGATCGGCAACAGTTGTTGCGACCAAGCCCCTGTTGCCAAGATATAATGCTGTGCAGACATTTCTCCCTGACTTGTCTCTAAATGCGTCACTCGTCCCTGACTGCGGTGAATGGTCGTAACTTTTACCCCATCTTGGAACTGTACGCCCACGGATCGACTGGCAATCAGCAGCGATTGAATTAAGGCGCGATTGTCAACTTGTCCGTCGGCTGGATACCGATAGCCACCCACAACCGACTGACTCAAACCTGCTTGATGCTGATGGATAGATTGGGTATCCAGCCAATCTATCCCCTGCTCATCGGTATAACGCGGTGCTAAAATCCCACATTGCCAATAACCAGCATCTACGCCTGAAATAGATTCGATTTTCTGTACCCATTCAGGATATAGATCTCGACTAGCCAAACATAAATCTAGCATCGATCCGATCGGCAATTGTTCTGCCTGTGGTGCCAACATCCCCGCTGCGGCATGACCTGCGGCAGCTTTGAAGCTTTGACACAAAATTGTCACTTTCGCACCGAGCAGGCGCAATTCGATCGCTGTGGCTAAACCAATTACACCACCACCAATGATAATAATTTCACTACCAGACTGCATCGATCGATTTTTCACAGCAGACACTTTGCCTAAGCTGCACCTAATGCGATCGAGTTTAACTCAGATTGCGATCGGATTGGCAGGAAATACTCCCATACCAGTGTCAAAGTAGCGAGCTAGGGTAGTGAGGAGATGGCTCGCACTGTTGGCGTTAGCCTATGGCGAATCAACAATTTGATTTCTTGAAGATTTATCAGTACCATTTTTCTCAGGAAATCAATTAGGATCGCTATATAAATGTAAATGATTAATTAAATTTTCCGGTGCTGCTGTCGTTGGCGAAGCCTACCGGAGGTAATCGCTCAGTGAGATCTAGTCGATCTAGGCGAGGAAACTAAAGGTTGATATTTTAGAGATCTACTAATGTCTCTACCCACGATGGTGCTTTGGAAATTGAATTGCCAAGTCGCTCGAACATCAATAATGCAACTAGATGTACGACAAAAACGTAGACAACACTGCTGAAGAAAATTAAGCCGATCGCGATAATTTGGACTACTGCCAGATTAGGTTCGGCGAGGATGCCCAGTTGAATGAAGATCCATTCCGCAAAATCTCGAATTCTCGCCATCAGATACATCCACAGATCTTCACCCAATAAGATCGAAGTCAACCAAAAGCGAAAGAACACCCCGATCGAGTCGAGCAAGGCACCGAGCGAGATCGACAGCAACCAGCCCGTCCGCCGTCGCCAACACGCCCCCAATTGGACGCCCATAATCCCATAGGGCATCACAAACAGAATACTCCGGCTCGGCCCCATCAATACTGACAACAATAACCCCGAAACTAAGGCGGTCATCCACCCTGCTCGATGTCCCCAGCGTAAATAAATCAACGCGATCGGAATTGGAAAAAAGATTTTAAAGATCGGCCCAACGGGAAAATAATAGTTTAATAACCAGAGTAAACTCGCGGTACTGGCTAAAAAAGCGGTTTCTACCAACACAATTGGTGGTTTGCTGGTGGCGGTACCATCTACTTTGGCTGCGGGCGGTTCGGGGGGCGATTGAGGAGGGAGAGCCAATGGATTAACTCGATCGACTGCACGATCGACTAAATAAGTTATGATGTAGGGACAGCTTTACAAGCTTGTCAGTTCTAATTGTAGATCGACTGACTGCCGATCTAAATAGTTCGTGCTTCAATTAATTAAGATTGCGTGTAGTCGAATTGAATAATGTTGTGGTAGATCGGCACTCAGCACCAACCAGAATAATCTAGACATGACCGCAGATACTGTCAATATCGCTCAAACGCTCGACCTCGATCCACATCACATCGAGATTCGGGCTGTGCGAGAACAAGAGATACAATTTGTAGCAGACATTATTACGCGCAGTTTTCATTTCGATCGGGGATGGATGGCTTGGTTCGCGCCGCTGTTCAAGCTAGGCATTGCCGAAGACCTCCGCCATCGCCTCCGCGCTCATGTACCTAGCTCCCCCCCCCAAAAGCAGCAAGTCTGCTCGATCGCCGTCCATACCGGACAGCAACAAGTGATTGGAACGATCGAAGTTGGTGTGCGGACGGCTAACAAATATCGTCAGGTAGACCCACATCGGTATGTCTATATCTCTAATCTAGCTGTCAGTCGCGACTTTCGGCGGCGCGGCGTGGCACAAAAGCTACTCAAAAGCTGCGAACAGCTGACCAAATCGTGGGGTTATCCAGATCTGTTTCTGCATGTGATGGGTGACAACGAGCGCGGGCGCAGTTTGTACGAAAAATTAGGTTATGAATTAGTTTCTAGTGAGGTTGTCTGGTCGCTCATCCCCTGGCATCGACCAGAGCGACTATTTCTCCGCAAACAACTAGAGCCGATTGTCGATCTGGGATATTATTCCGCAGACAAGGCACCACTGACTGTAGATCTTCTGGATGCTGAAGATTAATTGATAATTGCGGATGCACGCCCGCCTTTGTTCCCCGACGGTTTAGCGACACAAATCGCGCTGTAGGCGTTGGCGTAGCCTCTCCGTAGGAGTTACAGAGCGAGACGTGTCGCTAGACGTTTCCCTCAGCACTGCACGGGTCTCCCGAAGCGACGTTTGTGCGGGGTTGGGTTGCCAACCCAACCAGCTTCCCCCACAAAGCTCGCGCCCCAGTTGTGCGTTTGGGTCAAGACAGCGCACCAAGCAGATAATTGATAACTAGATTGTTCCGCTGGGGATTTCAACGAAGAACAAAAAATGGGGCTACTCACATCTTGCAACAGTAACAAAGTATTAGTAATAAGCTTAGATTCAGGGTACCCACAAGGGGCACCCCTACAGATTAATTGTGCAGGGTTGCCACTGTCTTGAGTGAAAGCCAGGGGTCGGGAACCTCCGCGTGATTTCAGTCGCTGTCTTATCGTGTTTTGATGCGGGGGAACCCCCGCATCAAAACGCCGCTTGTGGGTACCCTGGGTCTAAACTAAGCAATAGTATATTTCAACTGGTCAGATGTGAGGCTAAATAATCCCCAGGCGAGTCAAGCCGAGGACTGCACCCGTACCGAGCAGATGTCCGAAACTAACACCGCCAATTACTTGAGCTGCGGTTAAACCACCGACTAAAGCGGGGCCAACTTTTTTGGCTTTAGTTGATGCTAAAACACCCAGGATACTAGCAACCACCATCACGATCGCAATCGTGGGCGACCAAGGCTGACTCATCGGGCCTACAGCCGCAAGCAACAAGGTAGAATCCAACATAATAAGTTACTCCTGAAAAATTAGATCTAACAACAGCTTAAAGTATTCTATCCGCATTTTATGATAACTTTCGATCGCCAGAGTCCGATTACTCGACCCAGTTGAACATGAAAGTGTAAACTTATTTAAACCCGATTTAGTTAAATTACACCCACATTAGTTAATCCCAACACCAACCCAACGCCGAGCAGATGCCCAAAACTCATGCTGGCAATTAATTCGGCTGAGTCAAACCCAGCTAGATTCGGCACGATCTGGGCGTCTACAACACTTTTAGCAATATCAATGTGGCTGCCTCTTCGTCGTGCAAAGGTAAATCTGCCGATCGAGATCGCTACTAAATTGGCGATAATCATGACCAGTGCAGTATTAAATCCCCAAGGTTCAGTATGGGGAATAGCGGCAACGATTAAGTTATTTAACAAAGATTCACAGCTCCTAGATTAAAACTCATGCCACAATTATTAGTTAATGGTTGTCTCCACCAAATAATTCATGCTAATAATTAACACATATTACCAGAATTAGATACATTTCTTGATAATTGGAAAGCTAATGCGGATTAAAATTTGTGGAATTACCACTGTCGAACAGGGTACTCAGATCGCCCGCATGGGTGCAACAGATCTAGGCTTTATTTGCGTTCCGAGTTCACCCCGTTATCTGAAGCTAGCTCAACTCCAGACACTAGTTTCTGAGTTAGCAGGGGTAGCCAATACAGTTGGTGTGTTTGCCGATTTCTCTGTGGCGACGATCTCCCACGTCGTCGCCTTGACGAATGTAGCTACAGTTCAACTCCACGGTACGGAATCTGTCGAATTTTGTCAGGAATTGCGTCAAGCCCTACCGGATATAGAAATTATCAAAGCATGGCGGGTACGCAGCAGCAGCGATTTGGTAGCGATTCAAGCCTACAGCCAAGTCGTCGATGGTTTACTCCTAGATGCCTACGATCCCAATGCACTTGGAGGTACTGGGCAAACTCTCGATTGGGAGCAGCTATCGACCTTTAAGCCTTCAATCCCGTGGTTGTTGGCTGGAGGGTTAACCCCTGACAATGTTTGCACTGCTTTGAGCCAAATTTACCCAGATGGGATCGATCTCTCCAGTGGAGTAGAAGTCTCTCCAGGTGATAAAAATCTAGATTTAGTCGATCGATTATTTGTAAATTTGAGGAGTAGATTAGGCTAAAATAAATAATCAAGCACTAGCACTAATCCTCAATTTAGGTATACGAGCTAGGTCGAGACAGCAGCCATTACACAACGGCAATCTGAATTAGTTTGAGTCAGATCTAGATTTTAGGAGTCAAGAGGCGATCGAATGGATAGTAGTAAAGTCATCAATGCCGTCTCAGAAGTTAATGTTGTCGCTCTGCGAGCCGAAAGCATAGCTACAATCGATCGGTTACAAGCAAATCTCAATGATGAACTTACCGCTGATATCGAGAAAATTCAAGACCGATTGAATAAATCCTTTCGGCAATTTCTGTTAGCTCAAGAACAAGAACGGATGCCATTTTTGCAGCGAGTGATGACTTCGCATATTGAAAATATGGAGGATGAGCGAGGCTTTCCACCCCGACATCCATTTCATTGGTTTAAGTCTAAATTAGAGTTTAGTTCTACTGGTGTTTTGCAGTTTGATTTCAAAAAAGATGCTGAAGTATTTATGGAATCAGCCCTAAATCAGATCGAGACTGAAATCAAGGAACAATTAGTCGAGCAACAACAAGCCACAATCGATCGAGCCAATCTTACTCTGATAGAATTGCAACAGGCTTTGACTACTCAAATCCAACCCTTAACCAAAGCAAGAAGAATCATTAGTGATGAATATGTCAATAGTTTTATCCAAACAGATCGATTGATATTAAAGACTGTCGATCGCTTTTATTTTGTTAGTGGTGGTGTCAGGTTCAATTCTAAGCAGGAATTGATTTACAGCGAAGTCTGCGTCAGACCTTCACGTATTTTTGAGGGTATCGCTTCTTTGAAAGAAAATCGTAGTCAAGATAGCGACAAACCAACCCAATTAAAGTATGCCATTTCTTGCGATCGATTATTAGATTTAGTTAATGAATCGATCGCTCGATCGGTCAGACAAATTCAACAACAAACTCAAGCATATTTAGCTGAAGAATTAGTCCCGCAGATCGATAAATTGTTTCAAGGGTTGACAACATAGTCCCTTCCTAGTACTCGACGGCGGAAACATTTGGAGTCAGACCGAGATCCGGCTCCTGTTGGCGAAGTCGTACAGCACTTATTTTTTGTTGTATTCACTATATCAAAATAAGGCTTTCAGAGATCTAAAATCACTTCGCCAACAGTATCCGCTCGACTCGACCCCAACTTGGGACGAGATAAAAGAGCTGCAATCGCCCTAAAAACAGGAACAATCGATCGATTGCTCCTGTTTTGATTAATTGCAACTAATTAAATGATCGAGAAACTATTATTAGTTAAAGCAGGAGTGCCGACTAATTGCGCGATGCGGACTTGAGCGATACTGTCAGATCCATCAGCGTCAAAGAATAACACACCAGAGTTATTGTTGTAGATCAACCGTTGGTTGGCTGTAGTGGCTGCCGCGCCGATACCGAAGCGAATGGCATCGAGGACACCACCGATCGAGCTATCGGTACCGAAGGTACTATTACCACCAAAACCAGCACGGGAGATGCCGAAGCGATCTTCGCCGACGACAAAATCATTAATTTTGTCGTAGCCTTCATTGGGGGCATTGTAGACAAACAGATCTTTACCAGCACCGCCAAAGAGCAGATCCACTCCCAAACCGCCAGTAATGATATCGTCGCCCGCGCCGCCGTAGAGGCGATCGTTACCCGCACCGCCAGAGATGCGATCGTTGCCATTGCCACCTGTGAAGGTGTCGCTTCCGGCTGTCCCTTCGAGCGTGGCACCGAGGTTCAATCCCACAATAATTGGGTCGTGATCTGATGCCCGATAAATATCGGCATTGTACAGGCTGTTGACTTGACCTGCTGATTTGAACTCGGTGTTGTAATCTAATACCGTAGGCTCGTCGGCATTAATATGCCATTTTTCGGCACCAGTGACCTGACTTGCCAAGGTACTAGTAGCTAGAGCGTGGTCGAGCGAACCTGTCTGACCGTCGAAAACAAAGGAATAAGACGTGTTGGGTAGTAGATTGCCATACCCATCGGTGGCTAGGGCCGTGAGGGGGTCTTCTTGGGCATAGGCATTGAGATCGCCTAAGACGAGATAATCTGGGTCGTTAGTACCTGTCGGTTTAGTCGCTAGCCAAGTTGCCAAATCTTGAGCTTGACGGGTTCGCGTGCCATTAGACAAGCCTTGTCCGTCTTGGGCATCAGCATCGCCAGTACCACCAGAACTAGAGCCTTTGGATTTGAAGTGATTGGCGACAGCGGTAAATAGCTCGCCGCTGGCAGTTTCGCGGAAGGTTTGCGCCAGGGGTTTGCGACCGACGAGATTGAAAGCACCGGAGCCATAGCCGTCGGGCATGACTGCCGCAGCACCTACGGGGGTAACTTTACCTGGTTTATAAATCATCCCGACCGAGATCGCATCGGTACCGAGTCTGGTACCAGGATTGATAAAGGTGTATGTACCCGCTCCAGCAACTGCATTGAGTCCATCGACCAAATTCTGAATCGCACCTGCTTGAGTCGTACCATTCGCCCCGAAGCTATTATTTTCTAGCTCCATCAAGGCAAAAACATCTGCTCCCGAAGTGACGATCGCGTTAATTATCTTATCGCGCTGGCGGGTGAACTCGGTTGCTGTATTTGCACCACGCGGCTCAAAGGTCAATCCGTTGGTCGTAATATTGACATTCGTATCCAGATCGGTGAAGTAGTTGAGCACGTTGAAGCTAGCTACTTTGAGCGAACCACCAACGGCGGGAGCCACAGTCGGGCGCGGATTGGCTGGGGTAAAGTTGACTCCAGTAGATGTCTGAATCCGATACCCCTCAAAGCGTTCGTCCAAAATCCCCGTAATCGCGGCGACAGTATCGCCACTGCGGAGGGTATTAGTGGCACTGAGCGGATTGCCGTCCCGTCCAAAGACGATCGGGTCGGGATTTGAGATACCGCGACCGTCATCGAGATAGATCCGGCGGGTGGCTAGGCTGGCAACATAGGCTGCATAACCGCTGACGCTAGGCGCGTTGAATGAGGTATAGGCATCGAATCGGGCATCAGTGCCTGGTTGATTGCTAGCACCAGTGGCGGCGAGGACGACTTGTCCGAACCGACCGAGTTGGAAGTTTTCGGTGACGGTGAGGCTACCAGTAGCCGCGCTGATGTTCACGAGCATCCCTTCATAGCGTTCTAATGCTATCTGACTGGCGATCGGGAATTGAATATTGGTGACAGTTGGGAGGGTACTAGCACCGAGATTGGTGACATTGGTGAGGCTGTCTAGTTCTGTGAGGCTACTATTTCTGCCGCCACTAGCCGTAGTTGCTAGCTCTCGGACGGTACCCGTAATGCGGACTCGATCGCCGACATTACCAGCAAACAGTCCAGCGGTATCGAGTACAAAAATTGCTTCTGAGGTGGTCGCGTCGGCATCGGCATCGGCATCTTCTTCCTGGACATAGAAACCATTAAGATTGCTAGCTCCGAGGAAGGCACGGGTGACAATTCCTTCGATCGTCCGACTACCGCCAAAGGCGAAATTGAAAGTAGAAGCGCTGCCTTGAATATCGTGAATTTTAGTAATCGTCGGAACGCCAACTGCGGCACCCAGAGTGACAATTTCGCTGCGGGACTTTTGGAAGTTAGCGGCGACATCTTTGGCGATTTGCCCATCGCCGTAGAATACCGTATCGCCGTTATCGACGAGGAGTTGTAATGAAGAGATATCAGTTAAATTAGCTGGTACTTCCACGATCGATTCAAAACTACCGCCCACATTTAGGGCTGTCAGATAGATCGATCGCAATACCGGAGCATCTACCGCATTGCCCGTCCAGGT
The DNA here is from genome assembly GCF_041737865.1 of Chamaesiphon sp. NCBI lineage: Bacteria > Bacillati > Cyanobacteriota > Cyanophyceae > Gomontiellales > Chamaesiphonaceae > Chamaesiphon > Chamaesiphon sp. The sequence goes on along the minus strand of NZ_JBGSQZ010000220.1, from coordinate 57,960 downwards.
ATACAGCCGGAAGTCGGCAGGAGCAACACCTGTAGCATCTCCACCCGGCCCCGCAATGATGACATATTGGTTGCTAGCATTTTTACGAATTTCGCGAATGCCGCGACCGCCCAAATCTAACTCAATCGGTGCCCCAAATGTCGCCGTATCACTGGTGCCACCGCCCGTTGCAGCCAGTAAAGCGGTGAAGTTGGTGACGGGGACGATTAGTGCCTGGGTGCGGCTGCCAGTTGGCTCCTGGGGGGCACGGAAGGCAACATAAGCCGTCGTATTATTGGGTGCAAATTCTAAACCCTCAATGTTGTAGCCGCTGTTGGTTTTGGACGAAACTCCCGCCGCCGCGCTTGCTGCTAGTCCGTAGTAATCCGCCCCTTTGCCGTGGCCGTTGGTGACATCCCAATTAATGATATCTGCGCGCAGAAAATCATACCGACCGATGTAGCTCAGACTGGTACTCGCACCCGCACCCGTAGTATCTGTTGCAAAGATCCGATCGCGATTTGGACGACTAGTTCCTGCTGGATCGGTATTACTTTGGGAACCCATCCAGTAGATGCGGTTGCCGACTTTGGCAGAGGCTTCGATGTCTACTTCGCGAGGAATGCCACTGCTAGTATCGGTTAAACCCAGTAATGAGGTGTAGTCAAAGGAATTGACAGCCAAGCCAGAGTTAGTGCGATCGTACAATCGGAGTGCTTGATTTTCATCATCACCGACTAACATATAGCTAGAGTCGATCGCGATCGCCGTCGAAGCATTACTCGCCCCAGTGAGGAAGCGACTGGTCGTCGCACCTGCTGCCGAAGCCGCGTATTTGATGACATAGGCACTAGTTGCCGTCCCATCGCTGACAGTGACGGTAATATCGCTAGTACCGACACCAGTAGGATTAATTTTAAGATTGCGACTGATGCCCGTACCAGTCACAGTCAGATTGGCATTGGTAACTACGCCTGAGTTACTGCTAGTCGCCGTCACAACTAGGGCGGCGGCGGCTGTCTCGGCATCGGCAACATTAAATTCGATCCCGATCGTTTTGGCAGGATCGGTAGGATCGTTGATGACACCGCTAATAAAAGCCGTCGGTGCAGTCGCTGGACTACTGTCGGGCGCGCTCAGGAATGCAGTAACGCGATCTGGATCGAGTGTTGTTTCGTTATCAGCAAAAATGGTCGGTGCTGTATTACCAACGACATCATTATCGACGATCGTGATGTTTTGCGCGATCGTACTACCCAAACTAATCCCCGCTGAGGGATTGCTCAGAGTCAGGGTGGCAATTTCGTTACCTTCAGCGAGAATGTCATCGACGACTTTAAATGTCGCCGTTCCAGTCGTTTGACCGCTGAGAATCGTAATCGTGATGCTGTTGGTGGTAAGACTATTGAGCGTATAATCGCCCGTCGTGATGTTAGTCCCCGTCACGGTCAATAGTACCGTGCGATCGGCTGTTACCTGACTAGAAGCTGTCGCCGTGACAGTAATCGCGGTTTGTCCGGCTTCGGTACCAGTATTACTGCTCACCGACAGATTGACAGTAGGATTGGATGCTACTGTCGGCGCAAAAGCCACACCTTTGAAGATCGTATTAGCCGAAGCCGTGGCTAGAGTCGTCAATGAGCCAGTCAGATTGCTGTTAAATGCTGTAGAGTCCGTAAACTTAACTAAAGCATTACCCGCAGCCGTGCCACTTGTGGCATAGAGATCGACACCACTACCATTGACAACACCAGTTAAGCCAGTGAAAGATCCAGTGATATTGCCTCTGGATGTCCAAGTACTGCCATTGAAAGAGTATTTGAGTAACCCATTGGCATTCGTTTGGTCGGCAACATATAGAGTATCGAGTCCAGCGACACCAGCATCGCGATCGAACAATACATAACCATAAGCATTAGCCGCAGTGGCTCCTGGCAATAGGGTCACTGTCTGCCCAGCAGTTGTCGGCAAACCCGTACCGACAGTGTTGACACCGATATTACTACCCGCAGCCGAAGAGTCATAAAGCTGACCGTTAAAAATATTAACGACGCGGGAGTTGAGGCCATTAAGTGCGGTTGAGGCACCAGTACTGCCAAAATTTACATAGCTCAGTCCGGTAGTCGGCCCAGCCACCCAAAATCCCGATCCGTCATTTGTCACCGCACTGCGGATATTATTCCCACTGTAAGCACTGTTGAGCCGCGTGCTGGTATCGATACTCCCCGCAGCATCGACTCTAGCCACAATCCGATTGACGGTGGCACTAGTAGTCCCTGTAACGCTAGCCGTACCGGGAGCTGCATCATAACCAACTAAAGTCAAATACCGCCCGTCAGCAGAGAGATTTAACGCCCCTTCCGATGCGGCGGTGCCGCTCTGGGTTAGGGTCTGATTGCTACCACTATCCACAGTCGGGAGGGCGATCGATTGTACTGAGGTACCCCCACCAGTGCTATATTCATCCAAAAATACTGCCGTTGCCACATTCGATAGTGTCGCACTACCAGTTCCCACCCGCAAAACGACGAGATTTCCACCTGTAAATGCTGCTAGCACTGAGTTGTAGGCTGCCATCGCCTCTACCTGGAATGCCAGAGGCGCGGTAATCTCGCCCGTGGCATATTCCAAATTCCAATTCCCACCCAAAACTACGCTACCAGTTGCGTCGTCAGAAGCGGCGATATCTGCACCTGTGGCTTGATGTAACTTGCGGACAAAATTTCGACCCACTTCGCCAGCCGCGACATTACAACCATAGAGCAAGATATCCGCACCTGGAGTCAGATGATTCGACCATTGAGCGAGGAGACTACTGTAGGTGGGAATAGTATCAGCGTTGAGTTGAGAGGTTCCCAGTTTGACCTCACCTGGCATACCGTGGGAAACTAGATATACAGTATCAAAGACACCAGACTCCAAAGCTTTGGTGATTTGGGAGATCCCATCTTGATTCGCATCGAGAATATTTAACTTAATATTGGCATCTAGCCCCTGAAGTAAACTTTCATAATCGGGAACCGTCGGATCGACAAATAAAATAGCACTCATTTTTAAATACTCATGTTAGTGGTGATAGAAGGCAGCGTTCTGTCGATCGAGTGCAGTAAGTTCATCACATTTAGCATGTAAGATGTGGGGTCTCGCTCTCCCATAGGGAAATAATCACAGGATCGACTTCAAGTTTTTACGCTATTTTTTTTAACCGCAGACAATTTACGTTTGAGCCTAACTACTGCAAATCCAGCGACAGCAGTACCGATGAAGCTAGCAGGTTCGGGTACCGCAGTGGCTGACGATACGGCAACGATATCCACCGCATAATTTGCAGTTCGACCGAAAAAATCACCGCTCCCATCAAAACCTTGCGAAAGGTTTGTTTTAGTTGGAAAGTCAAAAAATCTGCCGAATGTACTGATAACCGCTTGATAGTTTCCAGGCGATAGAGTAGCAGTGAAGTTTAAATCTTCCACCGCAGTGTACTCGTTGAAATAGTTACCGCTCGGAGTAAATATCGTCAGCACGGGGCTAAATCCCCCTGGCAATACCGTTCCCGCAGCATTAGTGCCGCCATTGTAGCTAAGGGATCTAAATCTTAATTCTGAGCCAGTTGAAGTAAACGGCAAGGAGGCGATCGCATCAGCATTAACCAACGATCCGGTGAAAGATACCCCATAAGCAGGCGCAACCAGCGTGACTCCAGTAGTTGCTGTCGTAATTCCCAATAACGTTGCAAGTGTAAATTTTTTCATTATTGTACAGATGAGCGTGTTCTTAATCGATAACTTCAATAGACTGGTACTAGAGCGTCAGCACCTCTAGATCTGGCAGCAAGCACCGCTTTTACAAGATGTGTTCTTAGCACCGAACTCAAGTTGGATTACCCAGTGCGATTCCTACTGGATGATACCCCGATCGAGGACGTAATTTTGTTATGGAATTTTCATTCACCTTCAACATTGTCAAATTACACCGATCTAACAACCGCCAGGGCGATTAGGACATCTCGACCATTACTGCAATACCCAAGGGCTTCTTGGAGAAGTCGGGGGTATATCCTAACAAGCTTGGCGGTTGCTATAAAGTAAAAAGGTATTAGAGACTTTCCGAGATCTCAATCGACTCAGACTCGATCGCGAAAAGTCCGAGCTGTCTAGGCGTACTGTATCGCAATGCTCCAGTAGACTTAGGATTGTTGAATCAAGCGAGAAAACAAACAGTCCCTGAACTGCCAGATTTAGCATCGCCCATCGTTCTAGCGGATTGTCTTGAGCGAATCCTCCTGCTTGATGACCATATCGGTAAAGATGCTCATCACAGTGCGATTGCGTAATTTGACATTAGCACTGAGCGACATTCCTGACTGGAGCGTAGCAGGTTTACCTTTGATAATTAGGTTCTGTTTTACTAGCTTAATTGTGGCGGGGAAACGCTCGTAAGGATGAGCTTGATCTGCGGGTAGAGCATCAGAACCGATCGATGTTAGCGTCCCTTTGACATCGCCAAATTCACTAAAAGGGAAAGAATCGATCCGCACATCGACAGGCATTCCCAACTTGACAAAGCCGATGTCTTTATTGCTAATAAATACTTTAGCATTCAAAATATCATTGGGCACAATTTTTAGAATTGGTTCGCTAGAAGTAGCCACAAATCCTGGTGTTCCGGCTTTGAGTTCAAATACCGTTCCACTCACAGGTGCTGTAATATTCTGATATTTGAGATTCATTTTTGCTTGACTGATTTGACTATTTAGATCGGCAACTTTGCGATCGATCTCGACAATTAGTTTATTGAGTTGTCCGTCAATTTCGGCAATCTGTCTATTATTACTCGCAATTTTTGCCTGTAAATCTTTGCTAGAAACCGCTACGCTATTTTTTAGCTTTTCTCGACTTTGATTGGTTGCCATCGTGAGGCGATTATATTCTCGATCGAGTTGACCGATTTCCTGCTGATTTTTTTTGATTTGTTGCTGTTGACTTTGGATTTCCAATCGAGAATTAGCGAGTAATTCTTGCTCATCCTGCACTAGTTTTTTGTATTGGTCATCGAGCTGCATTACTTCACCCTGACGAGCAATAACTTCCTGTTCCTGTTTGAGGACTTGGTTGCGTGAGAGTGCTCCAGCATCACCAGCAGGTTTCAAACTAGTCAGAATTGCTTGATTACTAGCTAGTAAACTTTGAGAAGATTGACGACGGTTGCGATTTTCTACCATTTGAGCGGCAATCTGAGATTTTTTGGCTGTGGCTTTAGCCTCGATGTTGGCAATCACCGCTTGAGAGTCAGTTAGTAACTCACTCGTACCTGCACGTTTGCCACGATTTTCGCGCATTTGATTGTCAACTTGACCGATCTCTAATTGACCGGAACTCACCCGCGAAGCTGCTTCTGCACGGCTCGATTCGAGTCGTTGGCGTTGTTCGGGGCTGAGGTTAGGATTAGTAGTACCATTAAGTTCGGCACGGTAGAGTTGGTTTTCGGCGAGGATCGAACTGCGGCTAGTAGTCAGAGCGAGGATTTCTGGGCGGACATTGAGCTTGGCTAATGTTTGGGGGTTAACTTTGTCGATTTCTTGACTGAGCAAGCTTTGATAAAAGCGGCTTTCCGCAGTCATCGAGTCAAGATTTGTTTGCAGAGATGCCAGTGTCGCTTGGGGAACGGTAGATTCCAAGCTCAACAAATTTTGACCTGCGGTAACTTTATCGCCATCTTTGATTAATACTTGTTTGACAACGCCCCCAACTGGTACCTGGACATCTTTGACTTTATCAGTTGGTTCGAGTTTTCCTTGCACGGCGATTGTTTCTTCCAGGGGTGCCAGACAAGCCCATGTGACCAAGCCAACTGTGATTCCTAAAATCGTCCAGACGATCCCCCGCGACCACCTGCGCGACTGCTGAAAGACAACTGACTGGATGACTTCGCCCGGTTGTTGATAAGTTGTAATCTGAGCGGGGTCTGCTTTGCGGAGGGGTTCGATCTTCCGTTTGGCAATTTTGCCAGCATCGGTCTGAGGTAAATCTGGTTGTTGGTTATTGGTGTTCATGATGAAATAAATATAAATAAAATATTTAGAAAGTTACCACACAGCGATTTGAAGGCGAACGTACTAGCGCGACAAAAATCTAAGTTGGGAAAATAATATCGGATTATCGAGCGGGTTGTCTGTAATGCAGCGATCGTTACAGACAATCGATCTACCCCACTACGTCTCTAGTTGAAGTTGTAAATAGCCTAGCACAATGACAGAGATTGAAGTTCGGGATTGACAGTGAGTCACTATACAATAGAAGACTAAAGCAAAAAATCGATCGTACCCGCAGTTATGACAGCTACCATCAAACCCACAGATCGCCTTGTCAGTCAATTGGTAAATAGCTTACTCTCCATCAAACCAATCGCCAAATTTGCCAAATACCAAGCACGGGAATTAATTATCAAACGGGCGGAGTCGATCGGTGTAGCTTGGCGGGATGATGTGAAGTTTTTGCGATCGCGAGGTGGGGAGTCGCCATTGTCGCCGCAGTGGGCAGCGGATTTGGCTCGGATTACCAACAACCATCTGGACTATCCTGAATATTATCTCACTTCCTTTCATGCTTACGAGCAGGGAAATATGAGCTGGGATGCCGCGATGGAAGTAGAAGTCGCCGCTTACTCGGTTCACGCCAAAATTTTTGCCGAAACTGGAACGACTGGAGATACTCAGCTCCGCCAAAGTTATCACGATTTAGTCGTCCAAGCTCTACCCAACCCACCTCAAAATATTCTCGATATCGGTTGCAGTGTGGGGATGAGTACATTTGCGATGCAGGAGGTATATCCTCAGGCGCAGTTGACAGGGTTAGATCTATCACCTTACTTTCTATCGATCGCCAATTATCGATCGCAGCAAAAACAATCCCAACAGATTAATTGGGTTCATGCCGCTGGGGAAGCGACTGGTTTACCCGCACATAGTTACGATTTGGTATCGCTATTTTTGATCTGTCACGAACTACCCCAGACAGCTACCCGCGAGATTTTTGCTGAAGCCAAACGTCTGCTCAAACCAGGCGGACAGATTGCGATTATGGATATGAATCCAGCGTCGGATATCTACGCACAAATGGCACCATATATCCTGACGTTGCTCAAGAGTACCGAACCCTATCTCGATCGTTATTTCACGCTCGATATCGCCCAAACATTAATCGATGCAGGTTTCCAAGCCCCCACAATTACCGCCAACACACCCCGCCATCGCACCGTAATCGCCACAGCCTAAAAAAATCCCCTCCAAGGAGGGGTGCCCAAAGGGCGGGGTGAGTTAGATCTCCGCCACCCACCACCATTGTCCAACTGTTTCACCGACCCAAACCAATATAATCCTGCAACGCCTTGACCTCCAACGGCTGGGATTGGAGCGACTTAATCGCCGCCGCAGTTGCTTTGGCACCCGCGATCGTCGTGACTATCCCGATCTTGTAAACTAGAGCCGTGCGGCGAATCAATTTGCCATCTGCTTGAGCTTCCTCACCGGATGGGGTGTTGATAATCAGTTGAATTTGACCGTTTTTGATGATGTCTACCACATGGGGGCGACCTTCATGGAGTTTCAGTACTGACTCGACGACTAAACCATGTTCTTCTAGTACCTTCTGAGTACCAGAAGTAGCGACGATCTTGAATCCCAGATCGATCAAATCGCGAACTACAGGGACAACTGCTAGTTTATCGCGATCGTTCATCGAAACAAATACCTTCCCAGTTAAGGGCAACTTCTGTCCCGCTGCGAGTTCGGCTTTAGCATAAGCGCGTCCAAAATCGATATCGATGCCCATGACTTCGCCAGTCGATCGCATTTCGGGGCCTAAAATGGTATCGGTACCTGGAAACTTGTCAAAGGGTAAAACGGCTTCCTTAACAGCAATATGGGTCGGAATCACTTCCTCGGTATAATTCAAGCCTGCGAGTGTTTCCCCAGACATGATTCTGGCAGCATAACCAGCCAAAGGCACGCCCGTCGCTTTCGCCACAAATGGCACCGTGCGAGAAGCGCGGGGATTTGCTTCGATGATGTATACCTGCTCACCTTGGACGGCAAATTGGATATTCATCAACCCGATTACCTTGAGAGCCTGAGCTAGTTGGATCGTCCACTCCCGAATCGTGGCTACCGTATTATCTGTCAACGATACATAGGGGAGCGAACAAGCCGAATCCCCAGAGTGAATCCCCGCTTGCTCGATATGCTCCATAATCCCGCCGATTACCACCATCCCAGATGCGTCCGCGATCGCGTCTACATCGACCTCGATCGCATTCTCCAGGAACTTATCGATCAAAATGGGGTGATCTGGCTCCACCAGTACCGCATAGGTCATATAGCGTTCCAGCTCGGTATCCGAATAGACGATTTCCATCGCCCGCCCGCCCAGTACATACGAGGGACGCACCACCACCGGATACCCGATCCGATTAGCCACATGGAGCGCATCCAGATAACTCCGCGCCATCCCATTCTCCGGCTGCTGAATCCCCAACTGGCGCAACACCAACTCAAACCGTTCCCGATCCTCCGCCATATCGATCGAATCAGGACTAGTCCCCCAAATCTTCGTCCCCACAAACCCCCTCTCTGTCTTGGAAAGGTGCTCCACTTGTCTGGTCGGGTCACCCGCCCAGTTGGGAAACCCCAAGACCGCACTTTCCGCCGCGTTCTCCTTACTCTCCGCGCCCTCTGCGTCCAAATACTCCTGCAACGGTACCGCCAACTTCAACGGAGTCTGTCCGCCAAACTGAATAATAATCCCCTCCGGCTGTTCCGCCTCGATGATATTAAGCACATCTTCTTTTGTCAACGGCTCAAAATATAACCGATCGCTAGTATCATAATCGGTCGAAACTGTTTCAGGATTGGAATTGACCATGATCGTCTCAAATCCCTGCTTACTCAGCGCGTAAGCAGCGTGACAGCAACAGTAGTCAAATTCGATCCCCTGACCGATCCGATTTGGGCCACCACCGAGAATCATTACCTTCCGGCGATCGGAAGGAATAACTTCGGTTTCTTCCTCGTAGGTAGAATAGTAGTAAGGCGTTTCAGCTTCAAATTCGGCAGCGCAGGTATCGACTAATTTATAAGCGGGAATTACGCCTAGTGATTTGCGATAAGTGCGGACGATATCTTCATGAGTTTTAGTTGCATAAGCAATCTGCCGATCGCTAAATCCTTGCCGTTTGACATCCCACAATTGAGTTTTAGTTAGAGCTGTTAATTGTTGGGTTTTGAGGAAGGATTCGGTGGTTAATATCTCCTGCATTTTATCGAGAAACCACGGATCGACACCTGTGAGATCGTAGATATCTTCGAGGGACATCTTCAGTTGCATCGCATGGCGGATACTAAAGATCCGCTCTGGGGTAGGAATCCGCAGTAGCGAACGGACTTGCTCGATCGAGGGAAGCGATTCATCGCGATCGCAACCCCAGCCAAACCGCCCGATTTCGAGCGATCGCAAGGCTTTTTGAAATGACTCTTGGAAGGTGCGACCGATCGCCATTGCTTCGCCGACTGACTTCATTTGAGTTGTCAGTGTTTGGGAAGAACCTGGAAACTTTTCAAAGGCAAACCGAGGAATTTTGGTAACTACATAATCGATCGTCGGTTCAAAGGAAGCTGGCGTTTTTTTAGTAATATCATTGGGAATCTCATCGAGAGTATAACCCACTGCTAACTTCGCGGCAAATTTAGCGATCGGGAATCCCGTTGCCTTAGAAGCTAACGCCGAACTCCGACTGACGCGTGGATTCATTTCGATGACGATAAATTCGCCTGTATCGGGATGGACTGCAAACTGAATATTAGAACCCCCCGTCTCTACCCCAATCTCGCGAATGATCTTAATCGACGCATCGCGCAACCGCTGATACTCTTTATCTGTCAGCGTTTGGGCGGGCGCGACTGTAATCGAGTCTCCGGTATGAATCCCCATCGGATCGATATTTTCGATCGAGCAAATAATCACCACATTATCCGCTAGATCCCGCATCACTTCTAGTTCGTACTCCTTCCAGCCCAGCAGAGATTTCTCGACCAAAATCTGATCTACAGGCGAAGCTTCGAGTCCAGTTTGAACGATCGCTTCAAACTCCTCTTGATTGTAAGCGATCCCCCCTCCGGCACCTCCCATGGTATAGGCGGGACGAATAATCAGTGGGTAGTTCCCGATCTGTTTAGCGACTTCCCGTGCCTCTACAGGGGTGGTAGCGATGCCTGAGGGACAAACTGGTACGCCGATCCGCGCCATCGCCTCTTTAAATAACAGCCGATCTTCGGCCATTTCGATGGCGGGTAATTTCGCGCCAATTAATTCGACCCCATATTTTTCCAATACTCCAGATTTTGCTAGAGTCACCGCGATATTTAGAGCCGTCTGTCCCCCCATCGTCGGGAGCATGGCATCGGGACGTTCTTTGATAATTACTTTTTCGACAAACTCTGGCGTTAGCGGTTCGATATAAGTGCGATCGGCAGTGTCTGGGTCGGTCATAATGGTCGCAGGATTGGAATTGACCAAAATGACGTAATAACCTTCCTCACGCAGTGCTTTACAAGCCTGGGTGCCAGAATAGTCAAATTCACACCCTTGACCGATCGCAATCGGCCCAGAACCTAAGAGTAAGATTTTGTGTATGTCAGTCCGGCGAGGCATAAGGTTTGGGGGTAGAGGATAGGAGGAAGGCTTTAGGCTTTAGGCTTTAGGGGTAGGAAGGCTTTGGGCTTTGGGCTTTAGGGGTAGAGGGTAGAAAGGCTTTAGGCTTTAGGGGTAGGAAGGCTTTAGGCTTTGGGCTTTAGGGGTAGAGGGTAGAGGGTAGAGAGAGAAATGATGAATTCCGATCTATCTTACGGGGTTTGGGGTACTTGGTGAGAAATTTTTTGAGCTTGAGATGGGTTGGAGTTGTATCAATGGGGTTTAAATAGGGAACTATAGCAGAGGATAGAAGCTAGATCTTGTAAATAATACACTGTTGTGCTTGCCTAGCCACTCATCGATTTAGATTTGACTGCATCTCCACCTCAACTTCAATTTGCGATTTAGCATTAATTTAGTCAGGTGTTAATCGCCCTGCCGCCATTTCCTCACTCCCAACTCCCGATTTATGACAACCATCAACCAAGAATTAGATTCTCGACAACAGCAGCTTGCTCCAGCCGTGTCTCCCACTGCTAGTGTGGTTGACTTGTCTGACGCAAGCAAGATCGGACAGGAGCGACTCAGCCAACAACTGGCGCAATCTGTCAATCAAACTCTGGCTAATCATCAGCAACAACTTCAGCTCGAACAAGAGCAAATTAAGTGTTTGACACAACTGTTGAACTCCTGTTCTAGTTCGGGTTTAGATCTTCACTGTGTCAGTGCGATCGCGCGTTTGACTGAGTTACTCGATCGCCATCAGCAATCTGCTACTCAAGTTTATAACGTTCTCAACACACTCACACAATCTAAAGATGCTCAGTATCTAACTCTCGATAGTCAAGGCGAAATCGCCACCTGTCTTAAATTAGAACTGGTTGAATTAGCAACACGATTGGGCATTGCTGCGAGCAATAATTTACTAACTGCGGCTAATAATGCTCAGGCGTGGTCGAAGTTGATGGGTACATATCCCGATCCTGATGGTTATCAATGGCAGTTCCCAAGCTCCAAGCGCGGTTTCTTTCATAAAACACATTTACACGCAGTTGGGACTAAAACTGTTACCCTTGTAACGGGTTCATCACTAAATTAGCGATCGGAGAAGCTAAATCACAGATCTTTCCTATTCTCTCACCCCGATTGAACTGAGTAACTTAGTAATTTTCCGTAACAACTGTTCGGGATTTACTTGGAGCCACAGATAGTCATCCACATATTGCTGACTAATTGGATTAATAGTATCCTCTTTGGTGGCGATCGCGAGAATTTTGATTTGGCTAATTTTACTTGACTTGCGGATATTGCCGATTAATCGATCGACAATATCCGCATGTTGTGTTAGATCGACAATTAATAAATCTGGTTCAAACATCGATATCTGTCTAAATGAGGATTCGGCAGATAATAACCAAGTCACTTGATACCGCGCAGCCGTGAGAATATCGCAGATAAAGTTAGCCAAATCTTCATCCTGTTCGATCAATACAATTCGGGTTGGAATTGGGTTAAGTTCGGGATCTCGAAACACCAGTTGACGATCCATTTGCACCCAATCATTAGTTGGTAATTGGAGTGGTTGTGTAGCCAAGCGGACTGTAAATGTCGAACCAGAACCCACAATTGAATCAACCTCGATCGATCCACCATGTAGTTCGACTAATTGTTGAGTAATTGCTAGTCCTAAACCCATCCCGCCATAATCTCGATCGTGTTCAGAATTTAGTTGTTGAAACTTTTTGAATAGCCGCGGGATTTGCTCGGCTTCGATGCCGATCCCACTATCTTCAACCTCAAATACGGCGGTGGAATCCTCTAGCCAAGTGCGGACAATTACTGTTCCATGTTCTGGTGTGAATTTAATTGCATTAGTTAAGATATTTAATAAGATCTGACGCACCCGTTTAGTATCGCCACGGAATCGCAAGTCGCGACCATTAATTTGTGAAGTATTACTGTTACTAATGGTGTGAATTTCTAGGGCGATCTTACCATATTCTGCTTTCGCTTTGACGATTTCAACTACTTGCTCGACCAGTTTTGCTAATGAAAACTCACTAATTTTCAGAAAAGTTTTCCCAACTTCTAGCTTGTAAAAATCTAAAATATCATCAATTAATTCTGACAAATGCTCGCCGCTATTATGAATTATGTGGAGATACTTTTGTTGGCGTTCGGTTAAGTTAGTTAGTGGTAATCTAAGGAGCGTCGCAGACAACCCTAAAATACTCGTCAATGGTGTTCGTAATTCATGACTCAGCAGTGCGAGAAATTCAGTTTTAGATTGATTTGCCGTTTGAGCGACAATTACCGCATCGCGCAACTCTCGCGTTCTTTCATTGACTCGCTGTTCGAGATTTTGAGTATACCAAAGACTGGCTGAATACAACTCAGATTGATTAATTGCCAGAGCTAAATGCTCGGCAACTTTTTGGAGAAATTGAGTTTCTCGAACTTGCCACTCGCGCGGAGATTGACACTGATGAGCGATTAACAAACCCCATAACTCTGAATTAACTACAATCGGCACTACCAATTTGGACTCGATCTGCGATCGCTTCATCAAATCCAGCATACATTGATTGCGAGCGTACTCTAGATCGACTCGATCGATCGATTTAGTCATCCCATCTTGATAATTGTGCCACAATTGTCGATCGTCAAAACAATCTTGATGCTCTTTCACATCCAAAACAGACTGAAGATTGGCAATCCCAATCGATTCATAAGCAACTCGCCCCACCCCCTGATAAGCATCAAAACTTTTACTACTATTACCACCAATTTTAGCAAACTCAAATTGATAGATAATTAATCGATCTGCATGTAAAAAAGTCTGAACCTGCTCGACTGCGGCTTGAAGAATAATTGGTAAATCCAATGTTTGATGGATTTGGGTAATAATATAGTTGAGTAAGTGGGCTTGAGCTACTTGTTGTTGTAAATCGAGTTCTCGGTGAGATGGATGCTCGATTCGTGGATGGATATTTGCAGCAAAAGAACCATATATTTGCTGCTCGGAGATCGTGCTTAATAGCAGTTGAGTAAAATGGCTTTGGAGGTGGCTATCGTTTGTAAAGTCAGGATCGGCGATTAATTGGACTGTTGAAGGTAAATAGGGAATTAGTGGCAGCAAAAATCGATCGATGTTTGCTGGTATAAAGGTAATCTCGATCTCTACTTGCTGTGAATTAGCTAAATTGACGATCTTCCCTGTTAATAATGCTTGAAATCGCTCGGACTGTAAGAGTGAGAATTGGGGTAAATTTTTCAGTGTAGCTACTTTAGTACTGGTATCTTCAGTGGCAACACGATTTTGGGTGGTGAGCAGTTCCGCATCCGTTACCAATCGCACATCCTGTTTGGTGGTGTAGCCCCGCTGATTGCTAATCTCCCGCGCCATTTGGTGCCACAAATCGCGGACAGTCCTAAATGTATTCAGGGGGTAATTACCCCGGATAGTTGAAGTCAAATTAGACATTTCTGGTAGCGATACAGGTTGAAATTAATTTAGGAGTAATGCTTTGCAAACACTAAAAAATTGTTAAATTATTAGGAGATTGTGGCACCGATATGAAACAGTTATTCGATCGCTCAGGGATAAAACTACTTATGCCCAAATCCCGCTCTCGCAAAGGTGTGTCATCTACAACAGCAGTTGCTTTTTTCGATCTGGTTCACTAATTACTAGTTTAGTCTGATTTGCATTGTTTTGAAGCAAAAAATAATTTAGGGCATTAAACTTTGCAATGGGTAATCGGATCTAAAGCGGTAAAGTCAACCCTATTCAAATCGAGATCTAGTATTTCTCGAACCAATATCAGGCAAAGTGCGCATTCAGCGCAGGGTGAGATCTAAATATTTTAGGAAGATAATAAGTCGATCGATACTTGAGAACGGTTAAAGCCCAATTTGCTAGTTGTTGGTGTTCCCTCCCTGATAAAATAAGTCAGCGATTGTTGAGGACACAGCCTTTGAGTATGCGAGTTATTATTTTACGGCACGGACAGAGTACTTATAACAGTCAGGGGCGCATCCAAGGGCGCAGCGATTTATCAGTTCTGACCGATCGAGGTCGAGAAGATGCTAGGCTGACCAGTGCAGCATTTCAAGGTTTAGAATTTGATGTAGCCTACGCTAGCCCCCTACAACGAGCGCAGCAGACAGCAACTACCGTCCTCTCTGGCTTGGAGCAGCAAGATCGCCTCCAGACAGACGATCGCTTATTAGAAATCGATCTCCCACTGTGGGAAACCATGTTCAATCAGGAAGTCCGCGAAAAATATGCAGCCGAATATCAAACCTGGAAAGAACGTCCCCACAAATTGAAAATGTTGCGTCCTCAAGCTGATGGTACTCAGCAAGAGTTTTTTCCAGTCTTAGCCCTATACGAACAAGCGACTACTTTTTGGCAAGAAATCCTACCACAGCATCAGGGACAAACGATCCTCATCGTCGCCCACAATGGCATCAATCGTGCGCTGATTAGTACCGCACTGGGCATCCAGCCCGCGATGTACCACAGCATCCAGCAGTCAAATTGTGGTGTTACCGTGCTTAATTTTAGTGGCGGTTGGGGCGATAGCGTCCAGTTAGAATCACTCAATCAAACCAGTCACCTCGGACAAAAATTACCAACATTGCGCCCCCAAAATCAAGGACCGCGATTTCTGCTCGTCCGTCATGGCGAAACTGACTGGAATCGGGCGGGTAAATTTCAAGGACAAATTGATGTCCCGCTCAATGAATACGGACGCAATCAAGCCAGTCTAGCCGCTGAATTTTTAAAAACCACCGAAATTGACTTTGGATTTACCAGTTCGATGTTACGTCCCAAGGAAACAGCCGAAATTATTCTCCAGGGTCGGACTGGGCTAGGATTAAATGAAGATCCAGATTTACGCGAGATCGGGCATGGACTCTGGGAAGGTAAATTTGAATCCGAGATTGAAGCTGAGTATCCAGGTGAGTTGGAACGGTGGCATACTCACCCAGAATCAGTTCAAATGCCTGAAGGCGAGAATCTTCAGGATATCTGGGATCGAGCGACGGCTGCATGGGGCAGAATTCTAGTGCAAGTGGGAGATCGATCGCAAACAGGGATCGTCGTCGCTCATGACGCGACCAATAAGGTGTTATTGTGTTATCTGCTAGGACTAGGTTTGGCAGATATCTGGAAGATCAAGCAGGGTAATGGTGCAGTGACGGTAATTGATTATCCAGACGGGATTGAGGGTCAACCTGTGATTCAAGCTCTGAATATTACCAGTTACTTGTCTGGCGGAATCTTGGATAAAACGGCGGCTGGCGCATTGTAGTAAACGCCTTTGCCCCCTCCAAACAATTGACAAGTCTGTTTGAATTGCTGCGAAGGCTTTTACCCCACCCCAACCCTCCCCTTATAAAGGGGAGGGAGCAAGAAAAGTTGATGTAGTAGGGTGCGTTACGGCTTCAGCTTAACGCACCAGTATTCTATGATTTGGAATGATGAAGATGATGGACTGTGATTTGGTGAATGGATCGATCTGATGAAGGCTATGTTTGTGAATCGATCGATCGAGATTTGGCTTAAAATAGATATGTTTAATACCAGCGATTCAAAATATATCGCTAAGTATGTCATGGACAGATCGATATCCCAGTCTGCTATTTTACGAGAAGTATGGGAACAAGGATGGCAAAATGGTCTAACTCAAGTTGCGCTAAATATGCTGCAAGCTAAAATCGATCCGGCTCAAGTTGCCACACTTACTGGACTGTCTACAGATCGAATCAATTCAATCCAGCGAGAAGCAGCTAATCTAGAAAATTTCTCCCAATTAGATCGAGACTGGCAAAACCTGCGCGAATCATCGCTGGCAGAAATATGGCTCAATGAGGAGGAAGACAAAGCTTGGCAAGATCTCTAGAGATTCAACAAGGTGCGGTAGTCTCAGTATTGTTTCCTTTTTCCGATGCTTCTACCACCAAAAGAAGACCAGCATTTCTCATCGCGCCATCAGATCGGCATAACTTTATCTTTTGCCCGATTACTAGTAAATCCGGTCGAACTAATGAGATTGAGATAACACTAGACTTTGAGAGTGGTAAACTCAATATCAGTCCTTGCTACATCAGACCTAATGTCATTGCTACTATTAATCAAAATAACATTATTCGACAAATTGCTTTGCTCAAACCAGATAAGGTTGATGAAATTATCGCTCGGATAATTGTAATTATTCAGCAACCCTTTGAATGATGAACCAATTATTCCAACAGATTAGGATATTAGACCCGATTGTGGCGATCGATCGCATAGGATCGGAAAGAGTAGCAGATATATTAGTCATCGATGGCGTAATGGAGGAAGTCTCACAGACAACCCAACTCCCAGCGAATCTAAATATTACTCCTGCACAACACCTAATTCTGGCACCAGGATTGGTAGATCTATATAGTCATAGTGGCACACCAGGGCATGAGGAGCGCGAAACGATCGCATCTTTACTCGCCGCCGCCACAGCAGGGGGATTTGTCTCGCTCAATATTTTACCCGATACATTACCCGCACTCGATCGAGCTAGTAGCATTGTTAGTCTCGATCGAGAGTATCACCAAATTGCTGCCCAAATCCCCAATTGTCCCCAGCTTGGCTACTGGGGCGCACTCACTCGGGGAGTAGAAGGCAAGACGATGACAGAATTGGCAGAACTCGCCAGCACTAATATTATCGGCTGGGCGGATGGACACTCGATCGCTAATCTGGCTTTAGTTCACCGTCTGCTCGAATATCTCCAACCATTCAACCGCCCGATCGGATTATACGCGCTCGATCGCACCTTGCGCGGTAATGGGATTGCTAGAGCGGGAGTCGCCGCCCTCAAATATGGCTTACCTGTCGATCCTGTCAGTAGCGAAGCAGCGGCTCTAGCTGCAACGATCGAAATCATCGCCGATATTGGTACTCCCGTCCACCTGATGCGGATTTCTACCCGTCGGGGCGTAGAAATAATTGCTGCGGCGAAACAACGCGGCGTACCGATTACCGCCAGTACCACCTGGCTGCATCTAATCGCCAATACCACCCATCTAGCAACTTACGACCCCAATTTCAAGCTCGACCCTCCTTTGGGCACTCCAGATGACCAAATTGCCCTGATTGAAGGGATAAAAATGGGAGTACTAGATGCGATCGCCATCGATCATAGCCCTTATACTTATGAAGAGAAAACCGTTGCTTTTGGCGAAGCTCCTCCAGGTGCGATCGGATTAGAATTGGCATTACCTTTACTCTGGCAAAATCTAGTCGTTCCAGGTAAGTTGTCAGCCCTGGAATTATGGGCAGCCCTGAGTACCAAACCAGCTCAGTGTCTCCACCAATCTCCACCCACTCAGCTCATCCTCTTCGATCCTCAAAAAACTTGGTCGGTTACGACAAATAATCTCAAATCTCTCGCTCACAATACCGCATGGCTAGGTCGAGAAATCATTGGCAAAGTCAACTGCCAATACTCTCGATCGACTTATTTATAGGTACTTAAATAAGACCTGTACATACATATAGCTCGAAATCGGCAAGTAGGGTTGTAAAGTAGAGATGTTCATACATATAGCCAATGGCTGAATCGATCGGCAAATGTTAGACTGCTACTATCACATCTAATTTTGCTGTGGTTCGAGGAGTTGAGTCTAAAAGAATGTTAAAAAAATCTGTTTCATTAGTTTTAATAACCCTATCTTTAGCTAGTGTAGCTAGTTGTGGTAAGAAGGTAGCCGAGCGACCTGTAGATACTGTCCAACCAGCTACGACAGGAGCCGTGACGACTACAGGCAATAAATCTGCGACTGGTACGGGGATGGCAGTAGTTCCGGCTGGAGTCACCTTCAATACCGATCTCCAACAAGAACTATCTAGTGGTAAAAATCAGAATAATGAAAAATTTACAATTAAAGTCAAAAATGGTTCTGTTGGTAAATATCCAGCTCTAAAAGATGCGACGATCGAAGGGCATGTAGAAAATGTCACTAAAGCAGCCAGAGGTAAAAAAGCTTTGATGAACTTATCCTTTGATGGTATTAAACTCAAAAATGGCGATGTTTTGCCGATCGATGCTGCATTGGTCAATACTAAAGTTGAAAGTAAAACTAAAGGACAATTTCTCAAAAATACCGGAATCATTTTAGGTGGTACGATCGCTGGTAACTTCATCGGCAACAAGGCTAAATTTAAAAATGGTAAACTAGCAGGAGCAGCCGCAGCCACAGCATTTGTCTTGTCTAGTCCTGGTGGTGAAGTAGTATTGAAAAAAGGTACAGACCTCCAATTGAAGCTCAAGTCTAATTTCAACCCAAATTAAGCGATCGTAGTTTGGCAAATCGGGAGGGAGATCGGATCGATCCAATCTCCCTTTCCTCAATCGACTTGGATACATCCACTTTGCTATAATGCCATATACAGTCTTTGGCGTAGCCGTTCGAGCTGGAGCATCGCAATTCAGTTGCAGCTACGAACCAGATCGGGTGCTGTCTATCTCAAGACAGCACTTGACAAACGTACGGTTTGAGACTGGATTTTGGTTATGGGCATAGGCTAGAGTACTTATTATGGTTTACGAAGCAGATCTGAACTTCCTAGAAGATGACATCGATCTAGATAGTCATCTTGACGATCTGGATCCTTTAGATATGCTGGATGCCAATCCAGAACCCCTCAAACCAGATCCTGAGGCGATGTTGCTGTTACTTACTCATGCCGTTACTGCTCAAAGGATGCTAGCCGCGCGGGCTTTTTGTGAGATTCAAGATATTCGAGCGATTCCCTACTTGATCGATCTACTCACCGATCCTTGCCCGCTGGTGAGAGTTGCCGCTACCTATGGTTTAGGGCGCAACCCCAGCCATGATGCTGTCGAACCGCTCATCGCCCAACTCGACCGAGATTGGAATGGATATGTTCGCAAGGGAATTGTTTGGGCACTAGGCAACTGTCGCGATCTTCGTGCGCTCCAGCCGTTATTACGCTCTCTAAAGGTGGATATTTCGGCTGTACGGCTCTGGGCTGCCAGTGCCCTCGGTCAAGCCGCCGACCTCAGTTATGAGGCTGTCATCGCCACCATACCGTCGATCGTTGTCGCGTTACTAGACGACCCTCAGGCGGCAGTTCGAAGTAACTGCGCTTGGTCTTTAGGACGATTGTGTCGGGAGTTACCCTCTAATGTTGTTTATGCTACTGCTGTCGATGCTTTGATTCAAGTATTTGAAGAAGATAAAGATATCGGTGTCAGAGACGATGCCAAAGCAGCTCTACTCAAGCTCGGAGATCCACGCGGGATTCAATCGATCGAAAATCTAGAGTCAGAATTAGAGCTACCACTTTAAATTAATTGATAATTGATAATTGAGGTTTTAGGATGGGGATTTAGACCCCGCTGGACGGGTTTCCCGCCCATTACCCTAAAAACAATCAACCTAAAATGTGGGGGATTCAAACCCTTACTCTCTGTTGAATCAGCTCTCAACTACTTCCCCTGCGCTTCTAAAGCAACCTGCTCGACATCATCAGTTGCTAAAATTGCCAAAGCTTGAGCTGCTGACTCGCCGCCCAATGTCCGCAAAGATCGAGCCAGTTGGTAGCGAATTTGCCAGTCAGGATGAGTGACAAACGGGATGATACTCTCGATCCCAGTGGGATCGCCTAATTCCCCAATCGCCCCAATCGCCGCAGTTTGGACGAGGGTGGTTTCATTAGTCAAAGCAGTTTGTAATAATTTTAAGCCTCGTGCGTCTCCCAACTCACCCAATGCAGCAACAATACTAAATTGCACCAACCACTCAGGCGTAGTCTCATAGAGATTTTGGAGATCGTCAAAAGCATCAGTTAATTTGAGCGCACCGATAGCATCTGCGGCGGCGGCTTGAACGTCGGGTTCGGTATCATTAATCAATCGATCGCGTAAGATAGTAAAACTCTCCGCCAGATCTTGAGAGCCTAAGGTTGCCAATTGACTCACAGCAGCGTATCTGACTCTAGTATTTTTGTCTGTTACCAGTTGTTTGATATAACCAAAAGCAATCGCTGGTTCGAGTTCTCTAATCGTGTTTAAGGCTTTGATTCGATCGCCTTTATTTTCTGAGTTAATTAGTGCAGTAATATCAGTCATATAAATACAAATAGGGGAGTAAAACTTTAAAGATCGATAAAATTTAGATTAACAATCTACATCTTATCGATCTTATCATCACTCCTCGCAATTTTAGGCAGAATTCCTACTCACACCTCGACAAAACAATCTAATTGATGAGCTTCAGTCAGATCGGGGATTTCCAATCGATCGTAATAACGATCGATGACTGAGGTAGGGACTGGTGTTTTGCGGCTGCGATTTTGCTGTAATAGTCGATCGAACGGGACTTCCAGATACACGAGCCGAATTCGCGCACGATAGCCAGCAAATAAGCCAATTAAGCCCGATCGAATCGGTTTAACGATATTCGTCGCATTCCAGACAAAAGGTGTCTCAGATTGCAGATATCCTTTGGCTAGCTCTCTACCTGCTCGAACTATTTTGCCTTGCTCATCTGTAGGTGAAATCCTCATCTCTTGACGTAATTTGTCGAGTGATATTACAGCTAAGTCTGGATAATTTTGGGCGATCCAATAATCTTTACCAGTACCTGGTAAGCCACACATCAAAATTACTTCAAAGCGAGTATCATCATAAGCCGAATAAGTTGGATCTCCATCTTCTTTCTGAAAGTAAATAAATCGACTGAGATCGGAAGCAAATGGGTAAGCTCGATCGAAACAATCATGTTCTCGACAGAACTCTCTAAAAAACTCGATCGTTGCTAATAAATTATCTCGATCTGCACAGATTCGCCCGCGTACATCTGCCTCTGCCATCAAAGCCAGCCAATCGCACCGAACAAATTGACTAGCTTTAATAATCGATCTTAATGGTTGTGGTTTATCCCAAAACCACAACGGCAGACTTTCATATTTTACAATAGCTACTATTGCCTCTCGAATCGCAAATGGTGTCTGCAAATCCTGTAAAATTCCCCTCACCATTCGCGCACCCAAGTTAACATGCCCCTTGGCAGTAATATTACCATCTTCAGATATTTGCGTTGCCATTGGCTTGGCAATATCGTGAAATAAAGCGGCTGCAAACAAGATCGATCGATTCTGTGAATTCATCGCTTGCCAATCAGATAGAGATATTAATGCTTCACATACTAATTGGGTATGAATCCAGACATTTCCTTCAGCATGGTAAATAGGGTTCTGTTCGCATCTAGCTAGGGATTTCAGACATGGAAATGTTGCTAATATTTCTGTCCAATTGATTTGAAGATTCGCTCTATTTGGACAACCAGGAAACGTCCATAGTAAATCTTGTTCGATCGCTATATTCATCATAATTTTACTTGATATTTATTGTTTCATCCCAAATAAATCGACATCAGGCTGTAATTGATTAGGGATAATCGGACGATTTAACCAGTGACTTTCAGACTGTAAAATTGTCGTCAAAAAGTCTGCTCGGACGTACTTGTATCTCGCAATAGTCAGCTCAGGTGTCTCTACCTTGATATACAACCCTTCCATCAATGAACTCTGGTTGGTTTGTTGAATTGCCAGATCTTGATTCAAACCTTGCTCTAGACAAAGTTCGCGCAATCTGTCGATGTGCCCAGATCCAATAAAGTGAGACTGTTGTAATAAACTAACCAACTGTTGATGCGATCGCAATTTGCCTTCTAGTAACACTGGTACCGAGGCTAAAGCTAATCCTTGCAGCAACTGTCGCCGCGCCGCCGTACTCAGAAATTGATTACCCGATCGATCGAGTAGATCGTATTCTAAGAAATAGTGAGGTAGGCTGTCATAAAATACCGTATGCTTGGCATAAAGCCATTCACCATACAGGATATATCGATCGCCCAAAACATCCCACAGGGCAGCATAATGACTGTGTGTCCACTGTTTGAATAGATTAAAATGGCGTTCGCGAGAGCCGCCAGTGAGATAATGTCCGCGACTTTGCAATAGCAATTGCCCTTGAGCATCAAAGCTGATTGCTGCATTTGCACCATCGACTTTTTCTTCTATTACTACATACTCATTAGCGATCGCACTAAATGGTACGCTGTCTAAATCTTCATCCCCAGGCTGTTGTCTAGAACCCTGAATATGTGGGGTTCTTGGATATTTTTGCATCAGCATTTTGTAGTTCCCCTCTCAAGGCAACATTGAATAATTCTGTAAGTTGTAATTAATATTCCGCTTTAGAAGATTGGCAGTCGCTAGAAATGCTGCCACTAATGATGGCTAAGGCGACATGCTGCTAAGAATGATTAATTACTGGCTAAATGTGGAGAGGCGGAGGACTACATAACAAACTCGCTGACAAGCTCTGAGATATTTTCAATTTACGCTATGTATTATCAAATGTCAAGAGCTATATCGATCTAAACATTCAGTTGATGTCTCACAAAATCGATTAAAAAGCAAATTGCTCTACTTTGTATAAGCGAAAACACGATCCTATGGCGATTGCTTGAATCATTATCGATTTTTTCAAAGAATGATTTGTCCATTCAAATTGAATACCATCTGTGTAACCTTGGTTATTAGTCAAACTCCATACCCAATGCAACTGACTACCGAGCGCATCTTTCCAAAGATAATTGTCAGATACATCTATGGCATCTAACTTATTTGCCAGCTCGAACTCTATCGATCTGACTTCTACTGAATCATCTTCCCGAATAACTCTAATCATAGCTACTATTTTGTCAAAATACATCAAAAATGTAATTGGCAAGTCTTCAACATCTTCATCAAAAATATATTTTACTTTCGACAAATAGCCAATAAAATCTTCTTGAAAGAAAATGTCTGAATTAAAATCATCTATCTGCATCAATCGTCTTGTGTTTACTTGCTTTTCAATCAAAACTTATTCTAAAACCCAAGCGAGCTTAATTAATAAGCTCGCTTGGGTTTATATTTATTAAATAAACTTTATAATTTTACACAGCAGCGATCGCGCGAACGATGTCACTTTGGGTGATAATACCGATCGGGTGACGATCGGCATCAACTACAGGTAAACGGTGAATTTTCTTGTCGTGCATGATGCGGGCGGCAACTGGGAGCGAGGTATTAGCAGAAACAGAAACGGTGTGAGAACTCATCACTTCTCCGACTGTTTGTCCCAATGCTTTGTGCAAGTCTCGCTCGTATGTAGCTGGATTTTGAAAGTAGATTACACCACCCAAAAACATCATGTATGGTGGCTGTTCTACACCTTTTTCCTGCCACATTAGATCGGATTCAGAAATTACCCCGACTAATTTTCCGGTATCATCAACTACTGGTAAACCACCGATCTTCCGATCGACTAAAAGCTGAACTGCTTCTGGTAAAGGAGTGTCAGGAGTAACGGTTAAAACATCAGCAGTCATCCAATCAGCAACACTTTGTGACATAATTTACCTCACCTTTATCGATGTGTAATTATCTAAAAAAATCTCATTGAAAATATTGGTATATTCAATATCTTTATTATAGTAAGCAAGTAATAATTATGGCGGAATATTATAGTATCTTCATGATGTCTAGGGCTGAAGACGATCGCACATCTCCAGCCCCAAAACCCAGCAATTATGCTGATACAAACTTCATCGAGATCCCGTTCATGCAGTAGCGTAGTCCAGTAGGTTTTGGCCCATCTTCAAATACGTGTCCCAAATGTCCGCCGCAGCGACGACAATGGACTTCGGTGCGGGTAGAGAAGAACGACTTATCGACGGAAGTTTCGATCGCGCCAGGAATCGGATCGTTGAAGCTCGGCCAGCCAGTACCACTGTTAAATTTGGTATCGGAGACAAATAGTGGCAAATCGCAGCCAGCACAGACAAATTGACCATTGCCGTACTCTTTATCCAAAATACTGGTACCAGCGCGCTCTGTACCGTGTTTCCGCAGTACATTAAACTGTTCGGGAGTCAGGATCTGCTTCCATTCTTCGTCAGTTTTTGCGATCTCAAATTCGCCTTGTGTCTTTGTCATTGGGGGTGCCTTGGTGGATAAAAAATAAAGTCCGCTTGCAGCACCGATCGGTACTAAAGCAGCCGATAATAGAGTTCGTCTTTGCATTTTGCCAGGATCGTCGAGATCTTTAAATAAATCCTTCGATCGACCTACGTTGAGAAATTGATACTTACTTATATCTTAACAATTATCGAAAAGGTTAGGGGCGTATCGGTGCATGACACAGCTAGACATCGGCTCGTTGGCGTTGGCGTTGGCGTAGCCTGCCGGAGGCACAGCCTCTCTGAAAGAGAATCGAATTCCGCTCCGATCCAAAACTTTTCGCTACAATCGTTCTATCGAATTTCTACACTCGAATATTTATCATGAGAATTTTAGTAGTCGAAGACGATTAATATTCGATCGAGAGTTGACCGCTCGGCATTGGATGAATTTAAATATTCCGATGTTCAGCCCAGAATATAATTTAGAACTATTCGATCTCAAGGGCAACCAATTGAGTAAGCTAGGAAAGCTCGATGCCGATTTACCAATGAAACCCGCAGAAGATAGTTTTCAACAGTTGCAACAATTTACCGCCGATGCCTCTCACGAACTATGCAGTCCATTAATGGCGATCGTCAGTAATGCGAGCGTTGCGCTGAAATATCCAGCAGGAATTCGGACTGGGGATATCGATAAGTTTCAATCGATCGAAAGTGCTGCTACTCAGATGCGCCGATTGACCGAAGATTTGCTCTGGCTGGCTCGCAATAATGGTAATGCAGATCGATCGCCGACAGAAGTTGTCGATCTTGGTAAAATTTTAGAAGATGCGATCGACAGCCATCAAGCTATGGCTGATACCAAGCAAATTAAAATTAAATGTAATATTGTAGATGATCTGCTGGTACTAGGGGATGAGTTGCAATTACAAAGAGTTTTTACAAATCTCCTCGAAAATGCAATTTTTTATAACCGAATTGGCGGCTCGATCTCGATCGAAACACAGAGAGCGCGTCGCTCGATTTTAGCGCGGATCGAAGATACTGGGATCGGCATCGCTACCGAACATTTGCCGAAAATTTTCGATCGATTTTGGCGAGCGGATATATCCCGAATTCAATGGGAAGGGGGTTCTGGTTTGGGACTAGCGATCGTCTCGGAGCAAGGATCTGTAGGTTGGGTTGAAGAATAAAACCCAACACG
The DNA here is from genome assembly GCF_041737865.1 of Chamaesiphon sp. Classification (NCBI taxonomy): domain Bacteria; kingdom Bacillati; phylum Cyanobacteriota; class Cyanophyceae; order Gomontiellales; family Chamaesiphonaceae; genus Chamaesiphon; species Chamaesiphon sp. Next base: position 32,064 of record NZ_JBGSQZ010000220.1, on the reverse strand, counting down.
CCCAGCAAAGTTCCTTTCATTCATTAGACGACGTTTTCGTCGGCTCAGTTGCTCCTACGGAGAATCGGCGGCTTTGTGCTATGTTTGATTTGATCTTTCTGACTTCCCCACTCGCCTAATATGCAATTCCCCGATCTAGACAAACTAACCCTCGCTCAACAAGTCGCCCAAATGGTGGTTGTCAGAGCCTCTAGCCATTTATTCGATCGTCAGATCCAGTATCCCGAATTTGGCGAACGCGATCGAGCGACACTCAAACATTGGATCGGCGGGCTTGGTGTCGGTGGGGTCATATTCTGGGGCGGAAATGCGGGAGAATTGACACTTAGAATCCAGCAGTTACAAGCCTGGGCGACTTATCCCTTATTAATAGCCGCCGATATTGAAGAAGGAGTCGGACAAAGATTTACAGGCGGTACCTGGTTTCCGCCACCAATGGCTCTCAATGCGATCGCCCAGACGGATCTAGCTAAAGCGATCGAGTATGCTCGAAAAATGGGCGCGATTACTGCCCAGGAAGCTCTAGCAGTGGGCATAAATTGGATTTTGGCTCCAGTAGTCGATGTCAATAATAACCCCGCTAATCCCGTTATTAATATCCGTGCCTTTGGGGAAACTCCCGAAATTGTCAGTCAGTTAGCTACAGCCTACATCCACGGAGCGGCTGATTATCCGGTGCTCACCTGCGCTAAACATTTTCCTGGTCACGGGGACACTGGCGTGGATTCGCACTGGGCATTGCCGATAATTACCCACGATCGAGCGCGATTGGACTCGATCGAGTTACCCCCATTTCGGGCGGCAATTAAAGCAGGTGTAGATAGTGTGATGAGTGCCCATCTATTGATTCCCGCACTCGATCCAGAACTGCCTGCAACGCTTTCCCCACGGATTCTAACTGAGGAATTACGGCATAATTTGGGCTTTGAAGGGTTGATTAGCACCGACGCGCTGGTAATGGGGGCAATTACCGATCGATATGGAGCGGATGATGCACCAGTTATGGCTGTGGCGGCTGGTTCGGATCTTATTTTGATGCCTGTAGATCCCGAAATTGCGATTGAGGCTGTGTGTCATGCGGTAGAGTTGGGGCTAATTAGTGCCGAACGGATTAAAGAGAGCGTCGGGCGGATTTGGCGATCTAAACAGAAATTATTCAAGCAGTGGGATGGAGTCACCCTCACGCAGTCACCAGTGAATACTCAACCTGCTACTTTGATGACACTAGCTGCGCCAACATCGATGGCTGTTGCCAAGAGCGTATTGCAAGACTCACTAGTTATCCAAGGAAATTTACCACTCCAGCCTAGCCCTGGCAAAAATATAGTGGTGCTAGAGGAGATTCTAGATTCTACTTTCCTCAGCCGTAGTACTCCAGCCGTTACCATCCCCACGAAACTCGGTTATCAACTCCAACTAATTAACCGTCAGAGCCAGTCGATCGGCATTGAGCCTGACGAACTAGTTATTCTGCAACTTTTCATTCGTACCAGTCCATTTTCGGGCGGGCTAGGGATTGTATCTGTAGCAAAACAGCTATTTCAGCAATTATTAGCTAATCATCAATTACAGGGATTAGCGATCTATGGTAGTCCTTATTTAATGGCTGATTTTGCCACACATTTACCGCCAGAAATACCTTGTGTGTTCTGTTATGGACAAATGGCGGCGGCACAATCGATCGCGCTAGAGCAGTTATTTGGAGTTCAAAGTTAAACGGTTGGCAATTGAGCTACTCCCTACTACTGGTAATCTATCTACTAATTCAATTTTTACGCAGTTCATGAATTCTTCTCCCCATTGGCAAGGTAATATCGATCTGCGGTTTCAAGTTCAGGGCACAAAAACGATCCTCCAACGGAGCTATGCTTGTGCCCCGCTCAAAATTCAACGACCTTTTTATCCCGAACCAAACATTTGCCACGCGGTAATCTTGCATAGTGCTGGGGGAATGGTTGGAGGAGATCGGCTCACCTACCAAATCGATCTAGCACCAGAAAGCCAAGCTCTGATTACCACGGCTGCGGCGGCTAAGATTTATCGCAGTAGTGGTGCATTTGCCCAGCAGCAAATTGCGATAAATCTTGATGCTAATGCCCATTTAGAATGGCTACCCCAAGAAACAATTATTTTCGATCGCGCCCAATACCAGCAAAATCTGCGGGTAGATTTAGCGACTGGCGCGACTTTTTGTGCGTGGGAGATGGTGCGATTGGGACGAAGTGCTCGGCAGGAAACCTTCACCTACGGCTGCTGGGAAAACGCGCTAGAAGTTTGGCAAGCAGGGAAACCCTTGTGGATCGATCGACAGCGGATAACTGGAGAGCAGTGGCAGAGCCGCCAAGCTAGTGTCAGTCAGCCATTATTAGGATTGCTGGTCTGGTTAGGTGGGACGGTTAGCAAAGAATTAGTTGCCCAGGCGCGGAGCCTCGCACCCCAACATGAGGCCGATTGGGGCGTGACAGTTTTGGCGGCTGGCTTGGTGTGTCGCTATCGCGGTAGCGATCGACAGGCTGCTCAGGCATGGTTAATTGCTGTGTGGGATTTGTTACGGCAAACATATCGTCAGCGAGTGGCTTGTCCGCCTAGAGTCTGGCAAAGATATTAGGTGATTTAGTTGGCGCAGGTGGACTTCACATTACTAACAGCGGTTTTAACCGCTGAATTATTTGAAGCGCGGAATATGGGCTAAAATGTTCTCAGCCGATCGCCTCCGTTCCATGCAGTTAACGCCCCAAGAAAAAGATAAGCTTCTAATTTTTACCGCCGCACTGGTTGCCGAGCGACGCAAAGCTAGAGGACTAAAGCTCAATCATCCTGAATCGATCGCTTATATTACCGCCGCGATTTTGGAAGGAGCCAGGGATGGTCAGACAGTGGCTGAATTGATGACCTATGGCACCACGTTATTAGGTCGTAGCGACGTGATGGAGGGCATTCCCGAAATGATTGATGACATTCAGGTCGAAGCTACTTTTCCTGATGGTACTAAGCTAGTTACTGTCCATTCACCAATTAGGTAGATAGGTAAAAAAATATGATTCCTGGAGAATTATTCGTTCCTGATGGCGAGATTGAGCTAAATCACCATCGACCAGTCACAACTTTAACAGTGGCTAATAGTGGCGATCGACCGATTCAAGTTGGCTCCCACTTCCATTTCTATGAGGTTAATCGAGCCTTATTATTTGACAGAGCAGCGGCGCGAGGAATGCGGTTAGATATTCCGGCTGGTACCGCCGTGAGGTTTGAGCCAGGCGATCGACGCAGTGTGAATCTGATTCCGCTGGCGGGAAGTCGTCAGGTTTACGGTTTTAATGGTTTAATTAATGGCCATCTCGATCGCGCTGAGAAATGAGAATTTAATCAAATCCAGATCTCCCATCATCCCGATCGATAGAGAAATTACCCCCAACTCCTGCAAAATTATGGCTTACCGCATGAATCGCCGCGCTTACGCTGATACCTATGGGCCAACCGTAGGCGATCGAGTCCGCTTGGCCGATACGGAATTAATAATTGAAGTTGAGCGGGATCTAACTAGCTACGGCGAAGAAGTCAAATTTGGGGGTGGGAAGGTAATTCGCGACGGGATGGGACAATCGCCAATTACGAATCAGGCTGGCGCGGTAGATACGGTGATTACGAACGCCCTGATTTTAGACTGGTGGGGGATTGTCAAAGCCGATGTGGGCATTGTTGCAGGCAAGATTGCCAAGATTGGTAAGGCGGGCAACCCCTATATTCAAGATGGTGTAGATATTATCATTGGCCCCGGCACTGAGGTAATTGCGGGAGAAGGTCAAATATTGACAGCGGGTGGGATTGATACTCACATTCACTTTATCTGTCCCCAACAAATTGAGGTGGCGATCGCGTCGGGAATTACGACGATGATTGGCGGCGGGACGGGGCCTGCGGCGGGCACTAGTGCCACTACCTGTACTCCAGGGCCTTGGCACATGTATCGGATGCTAGAAGCCGCTGAAGCCTTTCCCATGAACATTGGTTTTCTGGGGAAGGGAAATAGCAGCCAACCTGATGCACTCGTCGAACAAGTCCATGCTGGAGCGATCGGTCTCAAGCTTCATGAAGATTGGGGTACAACTCCATCAACGATCGATAATTGCTTAAATGTTGCGGATGAATATGATGTCCAGGTGGCGATTCATAGCGATACGCTCAATGAGGCGGGGTTTGTTGAAGATACGATCGCCGCGTTCAAAGGTCGGGTGATTCATACCTACCATACCGAAGGCGCGGGCGGCGGTCATGCTCCCGATATCATCAAGGTCTGTGGCGAGAGCAATGTGCTGCCCTCTTCGACAAATCCGACTCGTCCCTATACCCTAAACACGCTGGACGAACATTTGGATATGCTGATGGTTTGTCACCATCTCGATCCGAATATTCCTGAAGATGTATCCTTTGCAGAGTCGCGGATTCGTCGCGAAACGATTGCTGCTGAAGATATCCTTCACGATTTGGGGGCGTTTAGTACGATCTCTTCCGACTCCCAAGCGATGGGACGGATTGGCGAAACAATTATTCGGACTTGGCAAACTGCCCACAAGATGAAGACTCAACGGGGCTGGCTGCCCGGTACGGGAACGGTAGAAAATAGTAATCGCAATGATAATTTACGCGCCAAACGCTATATTGCAAAATATACAATTAACCCCGCCATTACCCACGGGATTTCTAACTATGTCGGATCGATCGAACCTGGTAAAATCGCCGATCTCTGTCTCTGGCGACCAGCATTTTTTGGAGTCAAACCCGAAATGGTCATTAAAGGTGGATCGATCGCCTGGGCACAAATGGGTGATGCTAATGCCAGTATTCCAACCCCGCAACCAGTCCAGATGCGTCCGATGTTTGGTAGCTATGGTAAGGCGGTGGGAGCAACTTCGATGACTTTTGTATCTCAGGTGGCGCACGATCTGGGAATTGGCGATCGATTAGGACTCCAAAAACAAGTGGTACCAGTCAAAAATACCCGTCAATTATCGAAGCGAGATATGAAGCTCAATGACTTACTACCCCAAATCGAAGTAGATCCTGAAACTTACGAAGTCCGCGCCAATGGTGAATTACTAACCTGTGAACCAGCGACAATATTACCAATGGCACAGCGATATTTTCTGTTCTAGATCGCTCAAAATTGGTTCTCAAGCACATAGAACTTGACCGCCAATTAGTCGCGCTGATTTTTGAGCGAAATTGCAAAGAAAATCCCCAGAGTTTTCTAAAGTAACATTTTTATCAAAAATAATTGCTGGAATATCCGTGAACTAGTTCCAGCCATTTTGCTGGAAATATTTCTGCTTGAAGTGGCTCACCTAAAGCTAACATCCAGATCTAGTTTATTTGGTATTCCAAGTTACAGATCGAAAATAAAAAATATCCGACTATATGCTCCAAGACTAAAACTTCATTAAGTACTAACTACTTGTATTCTACAAATACATAGTCTTCTCCTTTTCGCATAGTTCAAATTGTTTGGTTTTGCACTTCTTTTACAGTTCGGGAAGAATTTGATGCCTAAAACGCTTTTTAAAGTCGATCTCACTAAACCAATGAGTGAGCAAGAGCTACCCGGTCACAATCGCTGGCATCCAGATATACCAGCGATCGCCTCAGTCAATCCTGGCGATGTGTTTAGAATTGAGTGTAAAGATTGGACTGATGGGCAAATTAAGAATGACGATAGTGCCGATGATATTCGAGATGTCGATTTATCTATTGTTCATGTCCTCAGTGGGCCAATTTGGGTCAATGGTGCTGAACCTGGTGATATTCTCGTTGTCGATATCGTTGATATCGGTGCCCTTCAAGGTGATGAATGGGGATTCACAGGCATTTTTGACCAGAAAAATGGTGGTGGTTTCTTAACAGATCATTATCCTAAGTCTGCCAAATCAATTTGGGATTTGCAGGGGATATTACCAGTTCTCGACACATTCCCGGTGTCAAATTTGCCGGAATTACTCATCCTGGTTTAATTGGCTGTGCCCCATCCCATGAGTTGCTAGCCAAATGGAATCAGCGCGAAGCTGAACTAATGACCACCCAGCCAGATCGCCGTACTTACGGGGCTGGTATCAATATGGATGGAGTGCCCGTCTTGGCAGCACTGCCCAATCCATTGAATGCGGTGCTGGGGACATTGCCCCAATCTGAATACGAACGGGTCGCCGCTGAAGCTGCGCGGACTATTCCACCCCGCGAACACGGTGGAAACTGCGACATCAAAAACCTATCTAGGGGAACCCGCATCTATTTTCCGGTCTATGTAGAAGGCGGAAAACTCTCGATGGGCGATATCCATTTTTCCCAAGGCGATGGAGAAATTTCCTTCTGTGGCGCGATCGAAATGTCTGGATTCATCGATCTGCATGTGGACATCATCAAAGGCGGTGTGGAAAAGTATGCGATGGTCAATCCGATCTTCAAACCAGGGCCAGTCGAGCCACACTACTCGGAGTTCTTGGTATTTGAAGGGATTTCTGTGGATGAGTTTACTGGTAAGCAATATTTTATGGATGTCCATATTGCCTACCGTCAAGCTTGTTTAAATGCGATCGAATATCTCAAGAAGTTTGGGTATACGGGCGAGCAAGCTTATATGCTATTGAGCTGTGCACCTGTAGAAGGCAGAGTGAGTGGGATTGTTGATATCCCTAATGCCTGTTGTACGCTGGCAATTCCAACGGCGATATTTGATAAAAACATTCTGCCAGTTTGATCGAAATATATGCCTCTTTATGAATTTCGATGTGATGAATGTGGTGTTTTTGATACGTGGAGATCGATGTCTGAGTCTAGCAATCCTGCACATTGTCCAGGCTGTGATCAACGAGGTAAGCGGATCTTTTCACCGCCAATGACCCTATCGACCAAGGGCAGCTTAAACAGAGTGAGTGCGGAGCCAGAGCTAGTCAAGCGAGATCTGGAACCCAAACAGCCCAGGGTTCAATACCATGCTGGCAGTCGTCCTTGGATGGTCGGACACTAGAGCCGGAGATGCTGATATGATATGACAATTTGCTCGATCTATTCAGCAAATCTATATTGGCCTCAAAGTTAAATTTTTTTGGTGTGATTCTTAGTAATAGTTAAGGAGAGTTTCGGTTAATGAAGAAGAAGTTGCCTAATCCGAATGGGTTGTTGAGTGCGATTACTCGTCGTCGGTTTATCCAGTATAGTTCTGTGGCTGCTGCGAGCAGCATTGTGGTTGCTTGTACCAACAGTGGTGAAGCACCGAAAGATCCAGCCGCAACAGCTCCCGCAGGAGCACCTCCAGCCACAGATGGCAAGAAAGGGATCAAAGTTGGGGTGATGTATTCAACTACTGGCTCGATCGCGATCGTTGAGAAGTCATTACAAGATGCGACATTCCTGGCGATCGACCAAATCAATGAAGGCACTGGCCCTTGGGCTGGGAAGAAGGGCATCGATGGTCAAATGCTGGAAAAGGTAGTTGTCAACCCCGACTCCAACTGGGATTTGTACAACCAAATGTCCAAGCGACTAATTGATGAAGATAAGGTTGTTTGTGTACTAGGCTGCTACACTTCAGCTAGCCGTAAATCAGTCCTACCAGTATTTGAAGAAAAAGATAGTTTACTCTACTATCCTGTCTATTATGAAGGCAATGAATGTAGCTCGAATGTCTTCTATACTGGTGCTGCGCCTAACCAACAAATCACTGATTCCATTCCTTATTGCATCAAAAACTTTGGTAAGAAAGGCTTCTTCATTGGTTCTGACTACATCTATCCCAAAGAAAGTAATCGGATTGCCAAAGCAGAATTAGTTAGTGGTGGCGGTACAGTTGTTGGTGATGAATATGCCGCGTTAGGTACGACGGAATTTATTACGATTATTAACAAGATCAAGCAGGCTAAACCCAACTTTATCTTGAGTAATCTCGTTGGTGATAGTATTCCCGCTTTTTATAAGCAGCTCAAGGATGCTGGCATCACTTCCAAACAGATTCCGATCATGGCATTTCCGACGACAGAAGAGGAAATTCAGGCGATGGGGCCAGAATTCGCCGAAGGACACTTCACTAGTTTTAACTACTTTCAAACAGTTGATACTCCCGAGAACAAGGCATTTATCGAACAATTCCAAGCGAAATTTGGCAAGGAGCGCGTTACCAATGGTGTGATGGAAGCTGCTTATATTCAGACCTTTTTCATGGCACAGGCGATGGAAAAATGCGCTAAGGAAAAGAAGGAATTTACCACTGCCAATCTACGCGAAGCAACTAGAGGGCAAGAGTTTAAGGCTCCCCAGGGAACTGTGAAATCTGACCCCGACAACTATCACACCTACCTATATTCCCGCATTGGTAAGTGGAAGGCGGATGGACAAGCAGAAATCGTATTCGCGACCAAAGCTGCGGTCAAACCGATTCCTTGGAGTCAAGCACTGTACAAGGGGCGGATCTGCGTTCACAAGACCCCAGATGTTCGTGCCAACTCGATCGTCGAGACGAAGAAACCCATTCCAGTCGCCTTCCTAGACAAGCCATAGACTGCTAACAATTAACCATCGCCGATCTCTTCTGAGATTGGCGATTAGAACATTTACACCACACTCACCGCTCCACACCAGCAAACTATGAACATGCTGCCATTTAATACCATATCTTCGTTAATTTACTTAGCAGAAATCAGTCCGCCAGCAAAAGCGATCGATCCAGTGGCAATTACCAACCAGCTATTAAATGGGGTGGGGATTGTGGGCATTTTGCTGTTGACAGGATTGGGACTGTCGATCACGTTTGGAGTGATGCGAATTATTAATCTAGCTCACGGTGAATTCATCATGCTCGGCGCGTACACGACCTTTGTACTGCAAAGTAATTTTAAGATGGATTTGTTGATGACAATTCCATTTTCCTTTTTATTCACAGCCCTAGTCGGCGCACTGGTGGAAGTCACGATCGTCCGGCGACTGTACGGACGGGCGATCGAAACTCTACTAGCTACCTGGGGACTAAGTATCGTTCTTCAAGGTGTCGTCAAGCTGATATTTACTGCCCAACTCAAGTATGTCAAGGCACCGCCATACATTCGCGGTAACTGGACACCATTTACAATTGGCGGACAAGCGATCGAGATTTCTTACTACCGCTTATTTATCATCTTTATGGCGTTGTTATTACTAGGAGTTACAGCGTATTTACTTTACGGTACCACCTTAGGCAGAGAAGTCCGAGCAGTGACTCAAAATCGCGAAATGGCCAAGTGTTTGGGTGTAAATACCAGTCTGGTAGATATGCTCACATTTGCTTATGGCTGCGGGCTAGCCGGAATTGCTGGAACAGTGATTGCTTCGCTCAAGAGTGTCGCCCCAGCGATGGGACAAGATTACTTGGTAGATGCCTGGATGACCGTGGTGGCTGGCGGTGTAGACAAGTTAGTCGGCGTGTTGGCGGGTGCGGTTTTGATTGGTGAATCAAATGCTGCGATCGCATACCTACTCAACGATCCTACGGCTAGAGTCATCGTCTTAGCTGCGGTAATCGTCCTGATTCGCTACCGTCCAGAAGGTTTATTTACAGTTCAAAAACGTGGTTAAAATTTTCACAGATATATTTTTGTCAACCAGAGCTAATTTAATGGAGAGTTCAAAATGACACAAGTACTCGGTCAAATTCAACAGTCGAACTTTATTCCCAAGAAATGGCAGATTATCAATTTAGTAGCTCTACTGATGTTTATAATTTTCCCATTTGTAGCTGGTACCTTTCAGACCAACTTGATGGCAAAATTGCTGTTGTTCGGTGTCCTGGGTGTCTCACTAGATTTGGTGTGGGGCTTCACGGGGATTCTGAGCTTTGCGCATGGGGTGTTTTTTACTTTGGGGGGATATGCCATGGCATATTATCTCAAGCTAAACCTGTCTGCTACTGCGAATAATTATGGCGGAAGTATTCCAGATTTCATGGTGTGGAATGGCTTGAAGGAGTTACCTTGGTTCATCGCCCCATTACAATTTTTCCCAATTGCCGTAATTGCAACCGTAGTGGTTCCGGCTGGTTTTGCCTATGCCATTGGATCGTTTATCTTTCGTTCCAAAGTCAGCGGTGTTTATATCACGGTAATTACCCTCGCAATTTCTTCGGCACTGACTACTTTCTTTGTGAGTCAGCAAGCCTATACAGGTGGCACCAATGGGATTACCGATGTATCAAAGCTGATGCTATTTGGGATGGTTATGCCACCAATTGGGATCTATTTTATCATCCTGACTTTTGCAGCTTTGACGCTCGCAGGTAGTTGGTGGCTGACAAAATCCAACTTTGGTTTGATTCTTCGATCGATCAAAGAGAATGAGCAACGCATTTCCTATCTCGGCTACGATGTTGCTAGTTTCAAGATTTTTATTTGGACGCTTTCTGCGGCAATTGCTGGTATCTGCGGCGGCTTATTCGTACCGCTCAATAATTTCATTTCACCAGTATATCTAGGGGTGGCTTTCGGTACTCAGATCGTAATTTGGGCCGCTGTCGGCGGACGCGGCACGCTATTTGGGCCAGTTATCGCCGCTATTCTACTAGGACAGATCCAAAATTCAGTCGATCGGATTACTCAAGATTGGCAATTGATTGTGGGGGTAATCCTGATGCTAGTAGTTCTATTTTTACCTGATGGACTGATGAGTCTGTTACCAAAGCAACTCATGGCTAGTAGTAGTCCCAAAAAGTTAGGTAAAAATCAAATAATTGACGGTTGACAGTTGATAAATTCTAGATTCTAAAAAGTGTTGCTTATGAAAATAATTTCATCAATTTAACCCAAAAATATATTAAAACTAAAAACACGATGAATTCAGAAGCGGCTGTTTTATCAGTAAAAGATCTCAAGGTGGTTTTTTCTGGTTTCAAAGCATTAAAGGGCGTTAATCTAGATGTAGGTAAAAACGAGATTGTAACGATTATTGGTCCAAATGGAGCTGGTAAAAGTACATTGCTTGATGCGATCGTCGGAAAATCTCCGGTAGCTTCAGGACATGTATATTATCAAGGGCAGGAGATTACCAATAAGAATTCCTATGATATTGCCCGCATGGGAATTGGTCGCAAATTTCAAAATCCCAATGTCTACAATGAGCTGTCAGTATTTGACAACATTTTACTGGCACTCAAAGGTACTCATGGCGTGTTTTCGTCTATCAAAGCCAAACTGACAACTGCCAAGAAAGATAAAATTATCAGCGTGCTCGATCGGATCGGCTTATTAGAGCAAGGCTACTCCAAAGTTTCCTCGCTATCCCACGGTCAAAAACAGTGGGTCGAAATCGGGATGGTACTGGCGCAAGATCCAGCGGTGGTGCTGCTAGACGAACCAACTGCGGGGATGACTGCCGATGAAACCTATGCAACTGGTGAGATTATCAAAACGCTTGCCGCTAACCACTCCCTGGTAGTAATCGAGCATGATATGGAATTTGTCAAACAAATTGCTCAACGACTTGTTGTCCTCCATCAAGGTGAAAAGTTGACCGAAGGATCGGTGAGCGAAGTGCAATCAAATCCCAAAGTAATTGAAGTATATTTAGGACGCGAACAAATCGATGCTGCTTGAAATAAATGATTTGACTGTTTCTTACGGACAAACACCCGTGCTGTTTGGTGTCGATATGGCTGTTAACCAAGGCGATATTGCCTGTATCCTCGGTCGGAATGGGGTAGGGAAAACTACGCTTTTACGCAGCATCATTGGCTTAAATAAGGTGATGTCGGGGAATATCATCTTTGATATTCAAAATATTACCCGGTTGCCAATATTTAAGCGTGCCCGATCTGGGATCGCCTATATTCCTCAAGGCAGAGAAATCATTCCTTATTTATCGGTGTTGGATAATCTCAAACTGGGACTGTCGGCTGGAAAAAAGAAATCTAGTAAAATCCCACATGAAATTTTTGAGTTTTTTCCGATGCTCAAGCAGCACCTAAATCGTCAAGGTGGCTTATTAAGTGGCGGACAGCAACAGCAATTAGCCATTGCGCGGGGATTGATGAGCGATCCGAAGATTATGCTGTTAGATGAACCAACGGAGGGGATTCAGCCATCGATCGTTCAGGAAATCGAGGAAACTTTAAGACGGATCAACAGGGAGAAAGGTATTACCTTAATTGTCGTCGAACACAAGGTCGATTTTGTGCGCCAGATCGCAGACAAGTTCTTCATTATGGAAAAAGGTGTTGTGGTAGTGGATGGCGAAACAGCCGAGCTTACTGATGATTTATTTCATAAGTATCTTGCTGTTTAGACTTGCAATTACTCATCGGGGAAAACTATGACTCGGACTTTAGTGGGTAGAGTTGATTCACTGTGGCGTTATCCAGTTAAATCAATGCTGGGAGAGCAGCTAAAGGCTGTAGACGTTATACCCAAAGGTCTTTTGGGCGATCGATCCTACGCTGTATGGGATCGTCAGACTCAGCGAATTGCTAGTGCCAAAAATCCTAAAAAATGGGCGAAATTGCTAGAATTTCAGGCAAAATTCTTGGAATCGCCCCAAACCAAAGAATCAATTCCTCCGGTTACATTTACCATGCCGGATGGTAGTGCTGCTATCAGCAATAACCGTAACATCGATGCTATTTTGTCCCAAGCGTTGGGACGAGATGTGCAGTTACTTGCTGCTGTCCCAGCAACACCCAGCCTGGATCAATATTGGCCCGATCTCGAAGGTGCAGCCAATCGGGATACAATTACTCAATTGTTTATGCCCTCAGGTACTTTTTTTGATTCCTGTTCTATTCATGCAATTACAACTTCGACCTTAGCTCAATTGCAGCATCTTTATCCCGCAGGACAATTTGAGCCATGTCGGTTTCGTCCCAATATTTTAATCAAGCCAAGATCTACTGAAACCAACTTTGTCGAGAATGATTGGGTGGGGAGTAGGATGGTAATCGGCGATGAAGTTTGTCTGAGTATCGATACAGCCTGTCCTCGCTGCGTTGTGACAACGGTAGCTCAGTCCGATCTTCCGGCTGACTTGAATATCTTGCGAACAACTACTCAACACAATAACTCGATCGCCGGCATCCGAACTTCTGTATTACAATCAGGTACGATCCGCTGTGGAGATCTAATTTGGTTGGAGTGAGTGATTCAACTCTAAATCTAGGATTTTTTGTATTTGCCGCCTTTCTTGGGATCGCTCCAATCGCAAGCATAGCCTTTTGTTTCAGCGACGTATTGATTCCAAGGCACAGGCTCTACCGCAGTAGATGTCGAGTTGACAATCTCGAATAAGCCATCTGCTCTCACCTTGCCAATTCGGACAATCTTGGAGATGTGGTGGTTGGCATTCATCACAACTTTACCATTTGAGATACTGCGCGCCGATCGACTGGACTTCTTCTTCGGCAATACTAACTGACATCGAAGGATATTTCTCGGCAGTCATCCCCGCACCTTGAAGCTGTTTAAAGAAAGCTACATTAGTGTCGCCGTTGAGCGAGTTATAAATAATACCGCCGTTAGGTAAAGCTTTTTTGATCTTGGCAATTACAGAAGTTACTTCTTTGAGCAAGATGCTACCTGCTGCTGCATAACCCAAGATTAAAATTTCGCGTCGTCTAAATTTCCTAGTCATTTTGTTAGCTAATTATTAAATTAGCCTGTCGATCGATGAAAACCAGTACTTCTTCAACTCCTTCAGCAGTCTTGAGATTTGTGAAGACAAACGGTTTCGATCCCCGCATCTGACGTGCATCTCGATCCATCACTTCTAAACTGGCACCTACATAGGGAGCTAAATCGATTTTATTGATTACCAATAAGTCAGATTTAGTAATTCCTGGGCCACCCTTGCGGGGGATTTTATCGCCGCCTGCCACATCAATTACATAAATGGTTGCATCTACTAATTCAGGGCTAAAAGTGGCTGCAAGATTATCGCCACCACTTTCCACAAAGATTAGATCTAGATTGGCAAATTTTGTTTCTAGTTGTTCGATCGCCGCAATATTCATTGAGGCATCTTCCCTGATGGCAGTATGGGGACAGCCGCCAGTTTCTACCCCCAAAATCCGATCGGCGGTCAAAGCTTCCGCCCGCACCAAAAACTGTGCATCTTCTTGGGTATAGATATCGTTGGTCACTACGGCAATCTGATAGCGATCGCGCAACTGTTTGCAGAGGACTTCGACCAATGCAGTTTTGCCGGAACCGACAGGGCCAGCCACCCCAATCCGAAAAGGAGAAGTCATAATTTAACTGCGAAATAATCGACTATATTGGGTCTCATGAGCCATGCTAGCAAGTGCCAAGCCCCAACTGCAACAAAACAGCCGATCGTCGGGTAAATTTAACGCTCGATCGGCACAATCGGCGATCGGTGCAGCTAGTTGCAAGATCGATTGCTGACCCGCAGTTTGACCCAAGGGAATTAATTTCACCCCAGCACTGACTAAATTACTCGCCCAACTATGCAAATAACCCAGCGCAGCAGTGTATTCATCGATCTGGGCTAGTCTCGCCGCCAGCGCGAAGACGATCGCCAGATTCCAATTCTCCGCCATGCTCCAACCCGACCAATCGGCCGCTGGATAGAGATCTTGGAGTAATTTGAGCAGCGATCGACCCATCTGCCAACTTTGCTGTTGGAGTTCAGCCGTCTCGCGGGTAGCTGATAGCCAGTGATTCCAATAGATCGCGCCAAAGCGATCGCCCTCAAGTGCCCGATAAGCCCGAATCAAAATCGCCACTTCCATTGAAATTGAACCAAACTCTAACGATTCAATCAACCAAGTTTGCAGATCTGCCGCCGACGAGATCGCACCCCGATCGACCAATGTTTCCAATCCTTCCGAATAGCTATATGCACCCACTGGCAGAGCGGGACTGGTCAATTGGAGTAGTGTGAGTAAGGCTGTCGAGTCCACCATGTTAGTGATGATGATGGGGTGTCGCTGCGTAGGCTCCAGCTTGGGGCTGAAACGGTCGATCGGCGATGGTAACATTCAATCCCCGCTGATGCAAGAGATCTTGTAAGACAGGATCTGGCAACAGGTATAACCGATCGTCAGTAATTTCGAGCGGGACATGGCGATTGCCCAAGTGATAAGCAGCTTGCAGCAAATCTAGTGCAGCTACCGCAGTTACCACCATCACTTGCTCTGGTTTGGCAATAATTTCGACAACTAGATCTAAATTGTCATCAGCGGCTTGCAACCTGTCGCCATGTCGTAGATTAGTCCCCCGCTTGAGCTGCAAGTAGACTTCTCGCCCACTTTCTGTAAGGTGCGGATGCCGCGATCGACTTCGTTCTTCAGCGGTGAGCGAGAGTCGATCGGTTGCTAATAGCTGGCTGTGGCGATCGAGTTGGGTGGTAAGCAACACTGGCATATCTTGGCAATGCTTCTGGCAAGGTTTAGTAAATATCATACTCCTTTCCCATCATAAGACTTCCTGCGAAAGTCAGGCTTTAGGCTTTAGGCTTTAGGGGAAGTTTTAGCACAAGTTGGGTCGGGCAGGTTTCCTGCCCATGACTCATACCCAAGCGGACAAAAACAGTACGATCGAAGATTTTGCTTTCACTTTCGCAGGAGGTCTATAGAATTAGACATCTAGGGTTAAGGTGGATGGTGAATGGTGAATAGTGGATTTCTACTGTCTATTTCTTGGGTGGGAGGGGAGTATTTGATTTCGCGATCGGCTATTCACTATAACGGCGCGGATTACCAGCCAAATATACTACCTAGTGCTCTACCCATATTCTGGGGTTGGAGGGCAGCGATTGCGGCGGTCGGCTCAAAGCCGCAATGTACCATACAATCTTGACAGTGAGGGTTGCCACTGGCATGACCGTACTTATCCCAGTCAGTTTCGTCTAGCAGCTCCTGAAAACTCTGGTAGTAGCCTTCATTGAGCAGATAGCAGGGCTTTTGCCAACCCAAGACACTATAGCTGGGGCTACCCCACGGCGTACAGTCATAATCTTTATCGCCAGTAAGGAAATCCAGAAAGAGGGGATTGTGGTTAAAGTTCCAGCGTTTTTTCCCAGACTTATATGGTGCGAGGATTTGCCGAAATAGTGCTCTAGTCTGTTCGCGCTGGAGGAACCGATCCTGGTCGGGTGCCCAGGCATAGCTATATCCAGGCGAGATCGTCATCCCGTCGAGGTTGAGGGTAGCGGTAAAATCAAAGAAATCTTGGATCGCTTTGGGATCGGTGTCCTGAAAGATCGTTGTATTGGTGGTGACGCGAAAACCTTGGGCTTTGGCAGCCTGAATCGCTTTGACAGCAATATCGAAGATCCCTTGGCGATCTACAGCTCGATCGTGGATCTCGCGGGGGCCATCCAAATGAACGCTAAATGATAGATAGGGCGAGGGGGTAAACTTGTGCAGACTCTTCTCTAGGAGAATGGCATTGGTACACAGATAGATAAATTTACGCCGATCGATCAGTCCGCGCACGATCTCGTCGATTTGGGGATGCAGTAGCGGTTCACCCCCAGGAATCGACACGATAGGCGCACCACATTCTTCAACGGCACTAAAACATTGTGCGGGGGTGAGGTTTTGGCGTAGCACCTCCACCGGATGCTGAATTTTGCCACAGCCAGTACAGGCTAAATTGCACTTAAATAGCGGTTCGAGCATCAAGACTAGCGGAAACCGCTCGCGACCTTTGAGACGTTGAGCGACCAAATAAGCTCCGACTTGGGCTGCTTGTTGAATTTGCACTGCCATAATTAGTTCCTCAAGAATTAATGCACTTGATACTTCCCACAAATCGGCTTGCTACGGTATACATACAAGTCTGTACAAAAGCGAAAACCCTAGAAATCCCCCTGCTTGGTGCGCTCAACCTGGAGGGAACCTCCAGAGCGCGCATCCGCAAACCGTCGGGGAACAAAGGCGGGCGCGCATCCGCTAAATCCCCCTTCAAAAGCGGATGCAACCACGCGGAGGTTCCCTCCGCATGTGTTGCACCAAGCAGGGGGACTAAGATTCGCCTCTGAGCAAGCTTTTCAAGGGGGTTTGGGGGATTCAGATCTAGCAACGAAGCCAAGGAGAGTTGTGTATACACCATAGCCGATAAACCTGTGGTGATTCTTATTTCGTGCTCTAGACATGTACCAACTTCTTAGTTTCGATCTGCCGATCTGACGCTCAGTATAAAGTAAATATTAACTTGAGCCAACAGCCAAGCGATATAGTAGACTTCCTGCGAAAGTCAGGCTTTAGGCTTTAGGGGAAACCATAGACGAAAACAATACTAAAAAAGATGATTTTTTTTACTTTCGCAGGAGGTCTAGTATGGGTTTAAAGCTACCTGCCTTTAGGTAGATAGTTTTATCTCCTGGGGTGCGGTTTTCGACCCCAGGCGCGGGCGATTTGGACTGGCTGGCGATCGGGTAAATTGTCCGCAGATCGAAGATAATATATGTTGAAACACACTAGCTCCGATAGTAAATTATGCAATCGTTAGAAGCTAAACCAGTATTGCTAGATACTCATAACATTACTCTTAGCATTACTCATGAAGAGTTCGAGCACTGGATAATTTGATTTTAAAGACAGCGATAGTAGTAATTGTAATCTAGTATATTCACTGATTAACAGATTTATAGAACCCATTTGAGATCTTTTCAGGAGGACTCGACCGTCTAAGCGGCGCGCAAGCTTCGACAGCTACTGGTGGGGATGGGCGGGTTTGTTTGGAGTTGCCAGTCAAGAGCGAGAATTTATAGCATAAACCCGCCCCTACGTTCGATCTATAAAATGTATTGTGCATGGATCTGTAGGGGCGGGTTTATGCTAGCCAATATCGATTTTAATGTTCGATATCAAACGAACCCGCCCTACCCCACCAGAAGATCTCTCGATCGCGCAATTCGAGCGATTAATAATATTCCTACGGTATAGTTTGTAACGTTTTTTAGGTTGAGAACGTAATTAATCTTTGCTACGATCGACTTATTCAATATGATTGGATACAGCGGTTTGCAAGCATTTGGGGGACACTTTAAATATTGAACCTAATCTCTAAAAAAGCTTTGAAGAATAGCTGTCCCGCACCAACCTGCAAACCGCTGTAAGTCGATCGTTAGAGCACGTTAAATTGTTACAAATATAATTTATGAATCTCCAAACCCTCACTGTCTTGATTGTCGAGGACTTGGCGACAGATCGAGAG
Organism: Chamaesiphon sp.; assembly: GCF_041737865.1. NCBI lineage: Bacteria > Bacillati > Cyanobacteriota > Cyanophyceae > Gomontiellales > Chamaesiphonaceae > Chamaesiphon > Chamaesiphon sp. Next base: position 13,882 of record NZ_JBGSQZ010000220.1, on the reverse strand, counting down.
CTATACAGACGCGCACTCTGTCAAGACTCAAGCTGTGTATACGATCTTTTAGAGTTGGAATCTGTAGCAGCGGGGCTAGTAATGTGTCGGACGCGATCGATCGATGCTATGTTGCTCGATTATCGGCTACCGGATGGTAATAGGCTAGATTTTTTAGAGCGATTATCGGTGCAAAGTAATAGCAGTAGCCCGCCTGTGGTGATGATTTCAGGGCAGGGTAACGAAAAGATTGCCGTTCGCGCCATCAAACTAGGTGCGGAAGATTATCTAATCAAAAGCGATCTGACAGCAGAGCTATTACTTACGACGCTCCGCAGCGCGAGCGAGAATACCCGCCTGCGACCGCAATTGAGACAGTGTGAAGATCGGTTTCAGACAGCTATCAATTATCGAACACGTATCCCTGCACCCCTAGCTCACTCTTAGATACCCTCGCATTGAAAACCAATCCACGGCATCGCGCAGGGCAAGATCCACTGAGGTCTGCGGTAGACCGAGTTCGCGGACTGCCTTCGAGCCATCATAATACATATATTGTCCAGCCATCCGCACTCCATCGACAGGAATGCTGGGGGTTTTGCCGATCGCCGCGAGTAGATGTTCGTCGATCCAGGCGGCGGTGTAGGGTATCCAATTGGGGAGCGCATACTGTGGGGTGGGTTGTCCGGTAATCTCTGCCAAGCGATCGAGCATAGCTTTGAGCGATAAATTCTGATGACCGAGGATATAGCGTTCCCCACTCCGACCTTTTTCTAGGGCGAGGAGGTGTCCCCGCGCGACATCCCGCACATCGATGAAATTTAGCCCCGTGGGGAGATAAAAAGGCATCTGTCGCCGCAGAAAGCGGAGGATGATCTCGCCAGTGGGCGTGGGTTTGATATCGCCAGGGCCGATCGGCGTAGTCGGGTTGACAATGACGACATCCTGCCCTTGTTGCACCGCTGCGATCGCTGCTCGTTCCGCCAGAAATTTGGACTGTTTATAGTCACCAATCAGGTTATCGATCGGACTCTGGTAAGTTTCATCGGCTAGTGCCCCGTCACTGCGTACTCCGATCGCCGCTACCGAGCTGGTGTAGACGGTGCGCTCGACGCCAGCACTACGGGCGCAAGCGAGGACATTCGCCGTACCCGCGACATTGCTGCGGTAGAGTAAATCTCGATCGCGTTGCCAGAGGCTGTAATGCGCTGCGACATGAAAAACCACCTCACAGCCGCGCATCGATCGATCGAGATCGGGGTTATTAAGGTCGCCGTAAACGATTTCCACGGGCAGATCTCGGAGCTGTGTCTGGGAGCTATTGGGGCGTACTAATACCCGCACATCGTAGCCTTCGGCGACCAGCAGTGCAACGAGATTGCCCCCAATAAAGCCCGACCCACCAGTAACGAATACGCGCATCATTAATTAGTTGATAGTTGATAGTTGATAGCGAAGTTATTAAGGTGACTATTTGTACTAAGCGGAACGGCAAGCGATAAATACTTGTGGTTTGCGAGTTTTTTTAGTGTGGGCAGAACCCGGATCTGGGGGTACCGACCCCCAGATCCCCCGTTGAGGAGCGATTCGCGCTCCTCGGCTGTGCCGAGGGTTTAGCGAATCAAGACAGCGGAACGCCGCCCCTCAAACTCCCCTGCGTAAGGGTTGGATAGTGGGTGGCGTAGCGCGCTTCGCATTAGTGCTTGGACTTTGGATTGCTAGTATGGGGCAGAGGGTAGCGGGTAGGCTCCGCTACCCTCTGCCCCATACCCGCTACCCTCTACCCTCTACTCTCTACCTTCCCCGCCGCATTTTATTACGGATCGTATCGACAACGGCGTAGGCAACTGGGATGACCACCAAACTTAACAACGTTGAAGACATCAACCCACCGATAATGACGATCGCCATCGGTGCCCGTAGCTCGGCACCTGCCCCTAATCCTAAGGCGATCGGCAGCATTCCCAAAATTGTGGAGCCGGTAGTCATCAAAATCGGTCGCAGCCGCACCGAACCCGATCGAACAAGGGCTTCGTGGCGATTCATCCCTTGCCCCCGCAGTTGATTGACATAGTCCACGAGTAAGATCGCATTGTTGTTAACTAGCCCAAGCAAGAAGATGATGCCGATGAGCGAAATCATCCCAAAGTCGCTGCGGGTCAAAAACTGCGCCAGCACTGCACCGACAATCGATAGGGGTAACGCGAGGATAATCACCAGCGGATCGACCAAGGAACGAAATAGCAGCAACAGTACGCCCAATACACACAGCACTGAGAGAGCGATCGTCACACCAAAGCCGCTAAAGGTATTAGCAGCCTGTTCCGAGTCGCCGCCAAGGTTGAATTCGATGGTTGCGGGTAAGATGGTCTTAGCCTCAGCTACGACCCGATCGGTAGCTGCTCCGAGTGTCTGCCCTCTGCCCAGATTAGCACTGACATAAGCAACTCGCTTACCGTCGAGGTGTTCGATCTGCATCGCAGATTGCGCTCCAGTACTGGTGACATCTACAAATCCAGGTAGAGTTTGAACTTTGGCTGTGAGTGCATTAGTCGCCTGTTCGAGTGCCTGGAGATCTTCGGAACGAAGCGCAAATTGCAGCGGTTTTTCGCCACCAGTATCGACAAACGGAATATCCTCGACACTGGTAGTCACATTGGCAAGCTTGGGCAAGCGATCGCGCAGTTGAGATTGTTGTGCTATGGTGGCGATCTGGCGATCTTCACGCATTTTTACATAGAGAGTACCGCGATTTGGTTCGCCCTGACGAGATCCTACTGTGGTAAACACCGTTTCGACAGCGGGAGCGCGTCGCACTTGGGTCTCTAGTTGCCGCGCGATTTCTAAAGATTGCGCGAGTGTAGTCATTGGGGATGCTTGGTAAACAATGTTAAATTCCCCCCGATCCAGATGTGGAATAAAACCCTTGGAGAGAAACGGAATCAGTCCGATCCCGCCAATGAAGCTCAGTAGTGCCAGACCTAAGACGATGCCTCGGTGCGCCAAAGACCAAGTGAGTAGTCCCCGATAGCCCTCGATAAAGCGGCTCCAGAATTGGGATACCTGTTGCGTGGGGCTACGCTTGAGCCAGTAGACGGCAAGTAATGGCGTCAAGGTACGCGACACCAACAGCGACGTAATCACTGCGGCGGAGACCGTCAAACCGAAGGGTCGAAAAAATTGACCCAGCACTCCACCCATCAAACCGACAGGCAAAAATACAGCCACGATCGTCATCGTCGTGGCTGTCACTGGCAGTCCGATTTCGGCGGTGGCATCGATCGCGGCGGCACGGGGTGGTTCTCCGTTTTCGAGGTGACGAGTGATATTTTCGACATCGACGATCGCATCATCGACAATAATCCCAATCACCAAAGCCAGTGCCAACAGGGTGATCGTCTCTAAATTGAAACCATAAATCGCCATGACGATAAATGTCCCCAATAGTGAAATCGGAATCGCGAGGGCAGCGATCGCCGTTGCTTGCCAATTTCCCAAAAACAGATAGATAACTACAGTTGACAAAATCACAGCCAGTACCAATGCTTCGATCGTCGCCGCCGTCGCCTCCCGAATATACGTCGCTTGAGTAGCCGCGAGATCGATCCGCACGTCGGTAAATTGGCTGCGGAGCCTCCCCATTTCCCGCTCTACGCGGTCAACTACGTCTAGCGTGTTCGCAGTACCGCGCTTGACCACCTGCACCGCTAGCACGTCTCGATCGTTCAACCGCACCGCCGTGGGCGGGTTCGTTGCTCCCAACAGCGTAACTTTGAGCACGCCGGGAAGTTTACTAATCGCGGGGACGATCTGAGTTTGGGCGACCTGAGCCAGACTAGCTAAATCTTGCTTGGAACCGTACAGCGCATAACTTACCACCGCTGACTCGTTGAGGTTGAGCGCGATTACCCGCACGTTCGGCGTGAGGTTGAGGGCAGTGACAGTCCGCGTAACTAAATCGCTAGCCGCATCCAAATTAGTACCGACATCAAAAGCAAGGCTCACTGCCGTCTGTCCGGGATAGGTAGACGATCGCACCTTGGAAACCCCAGCTAGCTGCTGGAGCTTGGCTTCGAGGGGGCGAGTCAATTTCTGCTCGGTTTCTATAGCCGTGGCGGTTGGTGCTTGAGCACTCACCACTACGACTGGAAAGGTGATGTCCGGCAACAGATTGTACTTGAGAGTGCTAAACCCGATCGCTCCAGCAACACATACGGCTAGCCAAAAACCCAGCGTCAGCCAAGGATATGCGATCGCCAATCGGGAGATATTGAACCGTTCTCGCCACGAAACTTTGGATACATGCCTAACCATTATCAGGATCGCCCATTACTTTAATACAGCTAACTTCATCTTAAACTGATGCAGAGTTCTTGCGCGATCGCGATCGCTAAGTCCGATCGCCTCCAGCAAGGTTTGAGCGTGGTGATAAGAGCCGTGCGAGTAGTCGAAAATCATCCTGAAGAGCGGATACTTTAGCTTTATTAGTAGAAACGGTGTCAATGTTAGCAAGTATATCCACTGTTTTAGCAACGAGATCTAGTTTTCTACCGTTGACACCTGAAGATACTCCAACAGAGTCATAAGATGAAGTCATCCTCACTCCAGTGGGTGAAAGGTTGACTGGAATGAAGAGGGAGTATATTAAAGACCAGTTGCTTCATCGTGGGGACTTGATGCTGGATCTACGCCCATATTGGCAACTAGATCGCGTAAGACGGTAATTTGCTCGGAATGTTCGAGTTGTTGAAGTTGAGTCATACATTGAGTCGCTTCAGGCTCTAAAGCGTAGTCTGCTGGCATCGGAATGATTTCTGTCCGATCCATACCTTGAGCTAGCAGATACCAAAATAGTAGTTTGGTAGTGTCGCTCAATGCACCATATTCGCGACTGATGAGGCTATTTTTGCGTTCGATCAAGTCGCGCTGGACTTGTAGCTGCTCATCGTGAGACAGTTCTAGGACTTGCTTGAATAGTCCTTCAGCGATCGTGGGTGCTGCTGTGCTGGCTCCAGGTGCCGCAGGTGTGATTGATTTGCCAACTTCTTTATAGATAAACCATAGTAATGCGAGTTGCTGGTCTGTGGACAGAGCCACAACAGCAGAGAGTAGATCGGGATTTACGTTTGAAATAGGAGCTTCCATATTACTTTTCTTATTGGTCATTATTACAATACTAACAATCCAGTTTTGGCGATATTTCCTTTGGAATGAGGTTGCGCTCTGTCAAAAGATAGATTTCAAGAGCTTATACTTGTGCTTTGATAGTATTTTAGTTGTCATTATTGATTATGAAAACCATTACTGTACTCGCACAGCCTGAATTTCGGACGATCGATCTAGATACATCGCTCGATATTGACGGTATCTATGAAAATACTATTTATCAGTATTTTATTCGCTTGAACAATGGTGAGTTTATGGAAACTGCACAGCTATTCGCAGAGCAAGGATGTCTCAACCCACCATTTGAAAATTCGATCGCAGGTAGAGAGGCGATCGCTCGATACTTGGAGAAAGAAGCCAAAGGCATGAACTTTTGTCCAGAGCGTGGGGAAACACTTACAAAGGTTGGGTTAGTCGCTCCACTGAAGAATAGCGATCGCACTCAATATCAGATTCAAGGCAAAGTAAAAACAAATTTTTTTACTGTAAATGTGAGTTGGTCGATCGAGCTAAATGCTGCAAAGGAAATTATGGCTGTAGATGTCAAACTATTAGCTTCTATTAATGAGTTGTTAAGCTTTCGTAGTTAACCATTTTGATGGAAAAATAAAGCAAATAGCCTAGCCGAGTACCAAATAGTCAGGGTTTAGAGCCTCCTACCTTTAGGCATTAGTAGATGAATATTTTAGTGCTGAATGCTGGTTCGAGTAGTTTCAAATCGAGTCTATATCGATTGACTGGTGGAGAGATGCCATTAGATCCAGTCGTGCCATTATGGACGGGGGAAGTCGATTGGGATTCATCTGGAACAGTGATATTGAAGGCTAAAACTACCGATCGTTCGGTGCGAGAAGAGCGATCTGGAATGAGTCGAACTACCGATATTCACGATCTATTAAATTTGCTTTGGAGTGGAAAAACTCAGGTTGTTAATAATATCGATGAAATCGATATCGTCGGGAATAGAGTAGTACATGGTGGCGATAAATACCGTCAACCGACGTTGATTAATGCTGAAGTGAAGGCAGAGATCGATCGATTGTCAATCTATGCACCGTTACACAATCCGGCTAATTTAATGGGGATTGAGGCGATCGAGTCATTGTCAAGTAATATGACCCAAATGGCGGTATTCGATACGGCTTTCTATCGGGATTTACCAAAGGTGGCTTACGTTTATCCGGTGCCTTATCAGTGGTTAGAGCAAGGAATCAGAAAGTATGGCTTTCATGGCATCAGTCATCAATATTGTACCCGCCGCGCAGCAGAATTATTGGGACGAGATCTGGGAGAGTTGCGATTAATTAGTTGTCATTTAGGTAATGGTTGCTCTCTAGCGGCGACTAAATTTGGGCAGTGTCTCGATACAACGATGGGTTTTACACCGCTCGATGGTTTGGTGATGGGTACGCGCTGTGGATCGATCGATCCAGGTATAATTCTCCATCTATTAAGGGAGAAGGAATATACAGTTGAGGAACTAGATCGTGTTTTAAATTTTGAGTCGGGATTATTGGGTATTTCTGGTGTATCCAATGATGTACGGGAGATCGATAAAGCGATCGATTCTGGTAATGCCAAGGCAAAGTTAGCTCTAGATATTTATATCGATCGACTCGCAGCTAAAATCGCTGCTCTGTTACCAGCTTTAGGTGGTTTAGACGCGCTAATTTTTACGGCTGGTGTGGGAGAACATCACGCGGGAATTCGGGCTGCTGTTGCCTCAAAATTGGCTTTTTTAGGAGTAGAAATAGACTCGAATCTAAATAGTTTGTCGCTCCCAGCCGAAGCTGGCGCGTCGTCTGGCGACGATCGCGATTTGGCTACAGAGCGATCTCCAATCAGATTACTGGCAATTCATACCCAAGAAGAGTGGGAAATTGCCCGAACTTGTTGGCAATATTTAAATCGGTTGACAGTTGATACCATCCCTACGGCTACGTAATGCCAAAGGTAAAGCTACACCATTGGTGAAGCTAGCCCCAGCGAATCGACAATTTCTTTTCATAATCTTCTCATCTTTATGATATGTTATCAAATAATGATATAATTATGAAAATATTAAATGAAAGATAAGTCTGTCCCCTCCATAAGCTCGATCGGCTTGAAACGGTGGCAAATGGGCATAATTGGGCTATCGATCGGTATTTGGTTGAGTAGCTGCACTAGCAATTCGACGATTGAAACTGCCCCCAATCCGACCAACAAAAAAGTTATTCTGACTACTTTTACTGTGCTAGCAGACATGACGCAAAATGTCGCTGGAGACAAAGCGATTGTCGAATCCATTACCAAGCCTGGGGCAGAAATTCACGGCTACCAAGCTACTCCTAGCGACTTGGCGCGGGGGCAAAAGGCAAATCTAATTTTAGAGAATGGTCTAAATTTGGAACGTTGGGCCGATCGCTTCTATAATAGTCTGCCCAAGGTGCCTCACGTTACCTTGAGTGAAGGATTCCAGCCGATCGATATTGCTGAAGATGCCTACAAAGGTAAACCCAATCCCCACGCGTGGATGTCGCCCCAAAATGCCGTCATCTATGTCGAAAATATTCGCAAGTCATTGGGCAAGCTAGATCCAGCAAATGCGGTTACTTACGACAAAAATGCCAAAGCTTATAGCGAACAAATTAAAGCGATCGATTTGAAGCTCAAAACAGCGATCGCCGCAATTCCACCAGAGCGACGCTACATCGTCAGTTGTGAAGGGGCATTTGCTTATATTGCCCGTGATTATGGTTTGAAAGAAGTGTATTTGTGGGCAGTCAATGCCGAACAGCAAGCCACGCCAAAACAGGTGGAAAAAACGATCGATACGGTGAAGGAAAATCGAATTCCAACAGTATTCTGTGAGAGTACAGTTAATCCCAAAGCTCAACTGCAAGTCGCCAAAGAATCAGGTGCAAAATTTGGAGGGGTATTTTATGTGGACTCATTATCTTCGGCTGATGGGCCAGCATCTACCTATCTCAAACTTCTAGAATATAACGTAAGTACGTTAATTAAAGGATTAGAAAGTAAGTAAAAAAATATGAATGCGATTGGTATTAAAATTGAAAATGTGACGGTTGCATATAACGGTAAAGTCGCCCTACACAGTGCCTCCTTGCAACTGCAAGCAGGGAGTATTCATGGTTTGGTGGGAATGAATGGAGCGGGGAAATCAACCCTATTTAAAGCGATTATGGGGTTTGTCAAACCTGCCACTGGCACGATCTCGATCGATGGATTATCGATTCATCAGGCTCAAAAACGTAATTTAGTGGCATATGTGCCCCAATCTGAAGAGGTAGACTGGGATTTTCCGGTGAGTGTTCATGATGTGGTGATGATGGGACGCTATGGGTATATGAACCTATTGCGAATTCCTAGAGCAATTGACAAACAATTTGTCAGGGCAAGTTTAGAACGGGTGGAAATGTGGGAAATGCGCGATCGTCAAATTGGAGAGCTATCGGGTGGGCAAAAGAAAAGAGCATTTTTCGCCAGAGCGTTAGCACAACAAGGCACTGTTCTATTATTAGATGAACCTTTTGCCGGAGTCGATATCAAGACTGAAAAAATGATGGTTGATTTATTGATAGAACTTCGGCAATCTGGGCACACAATTTTAATTTCTACCCACGATCTGGCTTCGATTACGACATTTTGCGATCGAGTGGTACTCGTCAATCGTAGTATCTTGGCGTATGGGAGCACCGATGAGGTATTTACCGAAGAAAATCTTGCCCGTGCCTTTGGTGGTTCTGTCGGCGATTTTTCGTCTGCCAAAACTCATGTCGATAATAGGCTTTAGGGTTTAGGCTTTAGGGTTTAGGGGAATTTTTAGATGAAAACAGTATTATCAGAGATTTTGCTTTCACTTTCGGATGAGATCTAATGAATATAATTGAGTGGTTTATTGCACCGTTGCAGTATGAGTTTATGCTCAAGGCAATTTTGGTGAGTGCGTTAGTGGGTATAGTTTGTTCTGCCCTCTCTTGCTACATGACTTTGAAAGGATGGGCATTGATGGGGGATGCGGTTTCCCATGCAGTGATGCCAGGGGTCGTTATTGCCTATGTCTTAAATATTCCTTTGGCGGTAGGTGCGTTTGTGTTTGGGGTAGGTTCAGTCATTGCGATTGGATTTATTAAGGAGAAAACTCGTGTTAAAGAAGACACTGTAATTGGATTGGTATTTACGGGTTTCTTTGCATTGGGATTAGTATTAGTTTCTAAAATTAAAAGCTCGCTCGATCTAACTCATATTCTGTTTGGCAACGTCTTGGGTATTTCGGATGGGGATATTATTCAAACGGTAATTATTAGTGTAATTACGTTGGTCACATTAGCAATTTTACGCAAAGATCTAGTTTTATTTTGTTTTGATTCTACTCATGCCCGATCGATTGGTTTAAATATTACCTTTCTCTACTATGTTCTGCTATCTCTACTATCACTCACAGCCGTTGCTGGGCTGCAAACAGTCGGGATTATTTTAGTCGTGGCGATGTTGGTGACTCCAGGCGCAACTGCTTACTTATTAAGTGATAATTTTGACCATATGATGCTGATTGCCATGGCTTCTGGCGTGTTTTCTGGTGTGATGGGGACTTATATCAGTTATCACATTGACGGCTCGACTGGTGGCTGTATTGTGGTGCTGCAAACCCTATTATTTGTAATTGCGATGATTTTTGCACCTAAGCATGGGATGATTGCTCGATCGAGAAATAGTCAAGTCAGTTGATAATCTCACCTTGTTTACGCTCTACTCCCATCATCGGGCATGTGACAACAGCAGTTGATGCGACTCGATCGAGTCAACCGATCGGTACGTATAGCCGTCGAGGCAGCGATCCAAGACACAATCGCTGTCCTAATCACCTTGGCTGTTGCTATGTAACAATTTCCATACTGACGCAATTTGCTGTTTTTTTTGACAACTAATGCGATATGATGTCAATAAATCAACTTCTAAATCACCCAGCGATCGGCAATCGATGAATCAGCAAATCAAACTTGGTATCGGTATTACAGCAACTATCTTGGGTAGTATAGCAATCGCCCATCATCAACAGATCGTCCAATCGATCGCCACAAATCTGAGCGGATCTCCAGCAGTCGCTCAAGCTCAACCGCTCAAGATTGTGTTTCCGACTAGATCGTCAGCAGGGACAACAGACTTACCGACAAAGGCTAAAGCCGTCACAGACTTTCTTAGTAAAGAATTGCAGCAACCTGTTGAAGCAGTGTTCGGTGATGACACTGCGGCTGTAGAAGCGTTGCGAGCCGATCGGGCTGATGTAGCTTTCTTGAGCAGTCGTCCCGCACTCAAAGCAAAACAGCTAGCTAACGCTAGTTTTTATCTGGCAGAAGTCCGTGCTAATTATTCCGGTGGACACACCTATAAATCAATTTTTGTAGTTCCCAAGAATAGTCCGCTGAAATCTGGTAAAAGCGAAGCGACTCTGAGCCAACTTCGGGGCAAGAAAATCGTATTTACTTCGCCCACTTCTGGATCGGGATTTATATTCCCAGTAGCGGAGTTGGTACAAATGAAATTAGTGCCAGATCGAGATCGGTTAACTGGTTTCTTTGGACAGGTAGCTTATGGTGGCGGCTATGACAAAGCACTCCAATCAGTATTAAGAGGTCAATCAGATGTCGCCGCAGTGTCAGAGTATACCCTCGGTGCTCCTTACATCACACCTGCTGAAGCTAGCACTTTGAGAGTACTTTATAGTATCTCAGGTGTACCTGCTCACGGCATCTCGATCGATGATGATGTCCCAGTAGCTAAACGCAAGCAGATCGTCGCCGCCATGCTGAAATTAAATCAGCCCGCAAACAATAAATTGCTAAGAGATCTCTATAACTCTACCCAGTTGGTGGAAGTCAATCATGACAAGCACTTGAAACCGATGAAGGATGCGTTGGCGCGTGCCGGGATGCAGCCCTAACTTGGCAGTGGAAACGATCGAAATAACCCTAAGTAATTCTGGGCTAACTGGAATTCGGTAAAAATTCAGTGCGCGAACTAGATAAAGTAAAAAACAGCGTTGCTACAGCAATTCTTTGTCAACAGGCAGTTAGTCAAGCAAAAGTCGGTAATCGTCCAATTTTGGATGGGATCGACTGCAAGATCGAGCAAGGCGAATTCGTCGCGATTCTCGGCTTGAATGGTGCGGGTAAATCTAGTTTACTGAGATCGATCGCCGGACTATTACCACTACGATCCGGCGGTATCTTTGTCAATAATATGGCGGTAACGCCTAGTACCCTCAAACAAGCCCGTCAACCTCTAGCAATGTTGTTTCAGGGCGGCGGACTCATTCCCCAGCTTTCCGCCCTTGACAACGTGCTCTGTGGCAAGTTGGGTAAGTTTTCGGGCTGGCAAACACTGAGTGGATTTCCAGCCAGTGAGCGGCAAATTGCGCTAGAACTGCTCGATCGATTGGGGCTGGGCAAATTTGCTAGTCAGTCTACCAGGCAACTAAGTGGGGGGCAACAACAGCGAGTCGCTATTGCCAGAGCCTTAATCCGCTCACCCCAAATCTTACTCGCCGACGAGCCAGTGACTGGCTTAGATATTATGGCGATTCAACAGGTGATGCAAACCTTGTCGCAGCTACATCGATCTGGGATGACGGTGGTGACAGTTTTGCACGATTTAGCTTTGGCACATACTTATGCTCAGACGGCGATCGTTGTCGATCGCGGTCGAGTGGTCTATCATGGTGTCAGTCAAAATCTCGAAGCACAATTTGAGCAGTTAATTAAAGATTAGGTACTTGGGCACAATTAAATCTCAGAGCATCAAAATATTAATCTTCCTCGCGGTGCTGGCTATTTATAGCTGGGCGTGGAATAGTTTAAAGCTAGATCTGCGATCGCTCCGAGATAGTGGCGGCTATATCACCGACTTTATTTCTCGCTTATTCCCCCCAGATCTATCGATTCTGGATGTCGCTTGGGCACGGTTATTAGAAACGATCCAAATGTCGCTGTGGGGCACAACAATTGGCGCAGTTTTTTCACTACCAATTGCCATCTTATCAGCCAATAATTTAACACCTTGGTGGGTGCGGTGGTGTGCTAATTTCTTTCAAAACACCGTGCGATCGATCCCTTCAATTATCTTGGGCTTGATCTTTGTGGCTGCGACAGGTTTGGGCGCACCCGCTGGCACCCTCGCTCTAGGTATTTATACGATCGGCTATCTCGGTAAATTTTACCAGACAGCGATCGAATCTGTCGATCGCTATTCACTCGAGGCACTCCAAGTCAGTGGCGCATCTTGGTTGCAAATTGCCCAATATGGAGTCATGCCCCAAGTATTGCCTTTACTATTGGGTTATACCGTCTATATGTTTGAATATAATATCCGCGCTGCTTCTGTACTCGGTGTTGTGGGTGCGGGGGGAATCGGCTTTGAACTGGTCAATTATATTCGGGGATTTGAATATAATAAAGCCACTACGATGATGTTGGTTCTACTCGTAGTCGTAACTTTTATCGATGTAATTAGTAGTCAATTGCGTCGTCGTCTAGAGCAACAGTAACAGGTCACTTTTCAGATCCCACCGAAGAAATAGGCATTCACCCACCATCCACCATCCACCATTTACCATTTACCCCCTACGCTAGATGTCTAATTTGACACTAACAAGGGAGTATGTTCACAAAAAAGCAATACTGACATAAGCCGCCAACACCACTAGCTGTAGAGCCATTATTGGCAACTCTTGACTAAAAACGGCAAGGTTGCCACAACCACGAGTACCGCCAGCGCACCGCCAAGACTGAGGGTTTGGAGGTAGTCGGTAAATGTCATATTAATCGAACTGCCGACAATAAAGGTTGCTGGATCGCCCACAAGAGTTAATAATCTAGCACTATTGGCGACAAATACCATCAAAATTAGTAGCGGTACAAAGTCCACCCCAATTGCTTGGGCAAGCGGTGGAATTAAGGGGGCTAGCAGCATTACCGTAGTGGGACGACACGACTAAAACTGTGGGCATTCAGAACTCTGAGAAATACAATTAGTAATCTGTTTGGCGATCGCTTTACCCACATATTTAGTCGTGTCGAGCCAGTAGTGGCATTTGGCAAGACAGCAGAAATTGGAGTGGTAATCGCCACAATGCCCAATAATAAACGGTTGCCTTTTCCTTTAGCCAATAGCACCATTTGAGTTGCTAAATACTCAAATATCTGAGTAGGGCGCAGTACCCTAATCATCACCATCACTCCAAAAAATAACGCCAGAGTGGTGCGACTGTTGGCAATATAACCGATCGCTCGCTCGAGGGTCAAAATATTTAGAATCACCAACAGCAATGCGCCCAGCATCGCGGCAATCGTCAGTGGCAACCATTCGCTAATGATGATGCCGATCGTGCCTACAAAAATGCTCAGTGCCGCGATCGCTTGCCAGCTTCCCATGTTTAACCCAGATAGGACAGTGTTCTAATCATATGGTGGTGTGGATACTGGAATCAATAGACTTCCTGCGAAAGTCAGGTATTAGGCTTTAGGCTTTGGGGGAGACTCTAGACAAAAAATAATAGAAAAGATTTTGTTTTGACTTTCGCAGGAGATCTAATCTGGTTGGCTCTCCTGTACTTAGGGTGATAATTTAAACTTATTCAAATGATCGGAGCGGAGCGGAGATTATTTGAATAAGCAAGCCAACAGTTTTTCTCTCATCGATTTGAAACTAGCAAAACCGTAACTTTGGCGGAGAATTA
>NZ_JBGSQZ010000191.1:0-6604 GCF_041737865.1 Chamaesiphon sp. | reverse complement strand
GCTTTACTCGCACGACAAAAGCAGCTTGCTGGAAAAACCTTTAGTTGTGATTGCAATGGCTGTAGAATGGCGGCACAGCAATTAGGCGTGACACTGAATTAGATCGCAAGTTCGCCAGATTTTACTTCTTGGCGAATCGCCGTTACACAATTGGTACAGCCACACCCAAATTTACTCAGAGCTGTTTGCTGCAATCGGCGTTCGTAATTCAATGGTGAAATCCCGTCTTCACTCGATTGGGAAGTATTAACTCGATTCTCTGGCACAGATGCTCCATCTACAACTTGGCGATCGCGATCGCCAAAGCTTTGCAGTGGCATGGCATAACTGGGATCTGTAAATAGTGCAGCAGCTAGGATCGAACCAGTACCAGCAATTACGGTTAACTTATTTTTGCCCATTATCGGCGCGGGATGAGTGGATAGCACTATTATATGCGACCGAAACTTGAATTTAAGTTTAATTCGAGCGAAATCTGATGGCTGCTCACGATCGAACGATTCCAATAATAATTTATGATATATTAATCGCTGCGATCGACAGCAAACTGCTATCTTTATCCATTCACCATGCAATTTATCCTTGGCATCATCTCCATCCTTTTAGCTGAAGTGGTGCGGGACATCTACCACATCGCAGGGCACTATTGGCAGCCAATCAAGCAGTTCCATCTGCTCCATCACAAAGCTTATCGGCGAGATTTTTCCATTGCTAATATGGAGACTTACAAAAAATCTCAACTGTACAACGATGTACCTGAAGCCCTGTGCATGGTAGGGTTGACAGCAGCGATCGCGATCTTGACTCAAAGTCCTGGGATGTGGCTGGGTTGTGTTTATTCCTTTGTATTCTTGGTTCCTGCTGTATTGCGCTCTCAAGGGATGTTACTCGCAACGGATCTCAGTCACAAGCCTGGAGATTTAGTGGGGATTCCGGCTCTGTGGCGGGTAAACCGCACTTATCATTGGCGACATCATTTTGATGAGACTAATGCTTATTTTGCCGGACATTTCACCTCAGTCGATCGAATGATCGGTACCAGTCTCTCATTAAAAGGAAAAGTAGTTGCTGTTACTGGTGCTTCGGGTGCTTTAGGACAAGGATTGATTGAAGAATTGTCCCGCCAAGGTGCAAAAGTCATCGCGATTACCACTAGTCCAGCAGCAGTATTTAAACCAGGTACAACGACCTTAGCTTGGGAGCTAGGAGCTGAATCAGATCTGCTATCTCACCTCCAAGAAGTAGATATTCTGATCGTCAATCATGGTGCTAATGTCTACGGCGATCGATCTCCCGCATCAGTTTACCAGTCTTATGAAGTGAATACTTTTTCAACACTTAGACTGACGGATTTATTTCTCAATACTGTGACGAGATCGCACGAACGAGCGACCAAAGAACTGTGGATCAATACCTCGGAAGCCGAAGTCAATCCAGCGTTTAGCCCTCTCTATGAATTGTCTAAACGCGCTCTCGGTGACTTGGTAACACTTCGTCGATTAGAGGCACCCTGTATTATTCGTAAATTGGTATTAGGCCCTTTCAAGAGTCAGCTCAACCCCTATGGCGTGATGTCTGCACCTTGGGTGGCTAGGGCAATTATCTTTTTAGCAAAGCGAGATTTTCGGGATATTATTGTGACGATTAATCCGATTACCTATCTGCTGTTCCCGATGAAGGAGTTGTTTCAGTCTTTGTATTTCCGCTTGTTCACCAAGAATGCAAAAGTATCTGTCAATCCGATGAGTGGTAATGTTGTGGATCGATCGACAAGCAAGTTTAATTAACGATCTAAAATCCACCCACAAGCTGTAGGATTGCCCCCTAAAGCGTATGGGTGGATTTTAGATCTAATAACGCCAAACTTAACTTTTAACCAATTTAACAAAGAGTCGGGGTTTAAATTCCCATCCTAAAAACCCAATTATCTGCTTGGTGCGCTGTCTTGTCGTTTTTTTATTCGGGGGGAACCCCCGAATAAAAACGCCGCTAAACCGTCGGGGAACCCGACGAGCGCGCATCCGCAATTATCAATTAATTTAATTACCGATATTGCTAAAGTAGCTATCCTCTAAAATTAAATGACGGTGACGATCGAGTTTCAGATAGCCTTTAGATTGAAACTGTGCCATCATCCGACTGACTGTTACTCGTGTAGTACCGATCGCGCAAGCCAACTGTTGATGGGTAAACTTGTAACCAATCCGCGTCTGACGATCTGGTAATGACTCACCCAATTCAGAGCGAAGCAATGATAATAAACCTCTTAACCTTTCGACAGTATGTCTGCGACCGTTGATAATCAGTAGTAGTTCGGCTTGGCGCATCCGTTTGGCTAATTGAGGGAGCAAGAGCTGCGACAGTCGCATCGAACTCTCAATTTCATCTAGACGCAGCCACCTCAGATACACTGGTGATAGTGCGATCGCTTGATAGTCTAATGTATCAGATCCGTGCGTCCCAAACCAGGCTCCAGTCGCAGCCCATCCAAATAATACCTGCTCTCCATCCTCGTAGTTGGCACTCAACTGCACCAATCCTTGGGTAACTTGCCACACACCCTCAGGAAACAATGGAATCTCATCACCTTTGGTGTGAAAATACAGCCGCTTGTTGAGGACAGAAGCCTGTTGATGCTGTTGTTGTGAGTAGTCTAGTTCTGTACTTTGAACGATTGACAGCATAATTTTCGCTCCAAAATCTGAACTTAGATTACTCGGTGAAGGTAAAATTCAGGTAATGGAGAGATTAAGGCTAGTTATTAATTGATAATTAATAATTGATAATTGATAATGTAGAGCAGATGCCCTTCAGCCCTCAGCCGCGATCGTATGCTACTAGCAGAAAAATCTACAGAACGTAACTGGAAACCGATTATTGCACAACTAACGGCAGTCGTCGGTATCAAAGGTATCATTCAGCGGCGGGAAGAATTGATGACTTATGAGTGCGATGGTTTGACTAGCTATCGCGAACGTCCAGCTCTAGTTATTTTGCCCAAAACTACCGCCCAAGTAGCCGCAGCGGTGGAAATTTGCGATCTAAATAATGTCGCCTGGATTGCGCGGGGCGCGGGGACGGGTTTATCTGGTGGCGCACTACCTGTCGAAAATTGCGTATTGATTGTCACGTCGTTGATGAATCAGATCGTCAAAGTAGATTTGGACAATCAACGGGTAGTCGTTCAACCTGGAGTAATTAATAATTGGGTGACTCAAGCTGTTAGTGGCGGCGGCTTTTATTATGCCCCAGATCCTTCGAGTCAGGTGATTTGTTCGATCGGTGGTAATATTGCTGAAAATTCCGGCGGTGTTCACTGTCTCAAGTACGGGGTAACAACCAATCACGTCCTCGGATTGAAATTAGTCATTCCCAGTGGGGAAATTGTTGATGTCGGTGGGGAAATTGGCGAAATGCCTGGATACGACTTGACGGGCTTATTTGTCGGCTCCGAAGGTACCCTCGGCATCGCCACCGAAATCACCCTCAAAATCCTCAAAACTCCCGAATCCATCTGCGTCCTATTAGCAGATTTTGAAAGCGTTGAAGCGGCAGGTAGCGCAGTCTCTGGCATCATTAGCGCGGGGATTATTCCCGCTGGAATCGAGATGATGGACAATTTCAGCATCAACGCCGTTGAAGATGTTGTCGCTACCCAGTGTTATCCTCGCGATGCCGCCGCGATCCTCCTGATCGAAATCGATGGTTCGGTATTAGAAGTAGCTACAAATCAAGCGCGAATCGCCGATATCTGCCGCGAGAATGGGGCGCGAGATATTGCCGTCGCGACTGAACCAGAACAACGGTTGCGCCTGTGGAAGGGGCGCAAAGCTGCCTTTGCAGCGATGGGGAAAATTAGCCCCGACTACTATGTTCAAGATGGGGTGATTCCTCGGACGCAATTATCTTATGTACTTCAAGAAATTGCGAGACTGGGCGAAAAATATGGATATTTTGTTGCCAATGTCTTCCATGCTGGCGATGGGAATTTGCACCCATTGATTTTGTACGATAATTCTGTTGCTGGTGCGCTAGAGCAGGTGGAAGCCCTGGGTGGAGAAATCCTCAAGCTCTGCGTCAAAGTCGGCGGGAGTATTTCTGGCGAACATGGAATTGGTGCGGACAAACGCTGTTATATGTCCGAGATGTTTACCGAAACAGATCTAGAGACGATGCAGTGGGTACGCCATGTATTTAATCCTAAAGAATTAGCCAATCCAGGCAAAATCATTCCGACTCCCCGCACCTGTGGCGAATCTGCCAAGTCTGGTCATAAATTTACCTCGGTCGAGCAATATTAGAGAGTCGATCGTCGATCGTTGATAGCGAAAAGTGCGTTCTTGGGGGTTCCCAACTGGGCGGGAGACCCCATCTGTGACAAGTTAAGGCGCGAGTGCATTTGCCCTTGCAGGTTTGAGCAGATGGCTCAAAGAGAAATTGTCCCTAGCAGCACAATGATTATTTTTCCGGTCCATATCTGTCTATCGATCGAATAGTCTGTTGGTTTCTGCTCCAAAAGCATCTTCTTTACTTCTTCTTTTTCTCGCTCCCCTAACCGCTGTACTCTTTTCGATTTTGTCGGTGTGACTAATCCCTTTAGCCCCTCTTGACAATAGCGAGCGATCCAATTGATTAAGCTCTGTCAGCGGTTTGCGGGTTGATGGGGTACATCGATCTTCAAAAGCCTGATTTGGGAAGAGGTACAGGATTTCAAGTGTCCCCTATGTTCCTGAGAACCGCTGTAGCTGCTCCGATCGATTCATGAATCTTCCTCCGCTTCATGTCTAATTCTAGACTGGGAAGGGAGTAGACTTCTAAAATGCCATCCTCCCAAAACCAGACTTCTGATACTCCCAACGCCTGATAACAATCTAAGTTTGAGAGATCGCCACTAGTAAAATTGACCTCGATCGACAGCTTAAAGCCTGGAATCTCATAAGATTCATCTGCCTCTACCGATGCAAAACCATCTCGCTTTTGAGTCACCGATCCAGTGGAGTTGAAATCGACTCGACGATCAAAAGATTTAGATATAAAACAGCTTACCCTAGCCCAAAGGCTAGAGTAGAAATCCCCTCCTTGGAGCGAAAAGTGCGGGAACAGGGGTTTCCCCAAGTGGAGCACCTTTTCAAGACAGGGGTGCCCGTAGGGCAGGACATTTATAGTCCGTGTGGGTAGATCCCCGCAGCAACTCAACCCCCTAATGAAAAGATGGACGGTGACGGATTAAATCCATAAACTCCTGACGAGTTCTGCCATCCTCCGCAAATACACCCTGCATCGAACTCGTCACAGTCCAAGAATCAGGCTTTTGCACACCACGCTACCATACACATGTGTATCGCTTCAACCACCACCGCCACCCCTTGTGGCTTTAACAACCCCTGGATTGCATTAGCAATTTGGGAAGTCAACCGCTCTTGTACCTGTAACCGACGGGCATACATTTCACAAATCCGAGCAACTTTCGACAAACCAATTACCTTACCATTGGGAATATACGCAACATGAGCGCGTCCGATAATCGGTAAAATATGGTGTTCACAAGAACTAAATAAATCGATATCTCGCACTAGTACCATTTCATTTGCATCTTCATGAAATACCGCTCCATTGCGCAACTCATCCAGCGATTGATTATAGCCAGAAGTCAGGTATTTGAGGGCTTTAACGACTCGTTTGGGAGTGTCGAGAAACCCTTCTCGATCTGGATCTTCACCTAGCCCAACAAGCAGTGTCCTCATCCTCACTGCTTGTTGCATCTCTGCTTCGGAGACGGAGGATTTGGATTCAGTGCTAATGAGCTGCTTACGCATATCGTCAGGTGAAATTGATAATGTCATTTTGGATGTTAGGTTGAGTAATTAAAGATTGAAGATTGAATTGCAATACTAAGAGTTAAGCAAAGCAATCTGTTAAATGCTGCCGAAGACGATCGGCATCTAGATTGCGCCCAATGAATACAAGCTGATTTTTAGGTGCAGATTGCCACGGCTCACCATTGAGATTAAACCGCGCACCACTAAGTTGAAAAATATGCCCATCTTCACTATTTGCAAACCACAGAATTCCTTTGGCTCGGAAAACTTCTGATGGTAAATGCAATTGTAAGAATGTTTCAAATTTCTTGACATCAAAAGGACGATCTCCTTCAAATGCGATCGAGACAAAGCCATCATTATCTAAATGGCTGGAATGGTGATGATGATGTTCATGAGCATGACGAGCGTGATTATGAGGGTCGTGTTTCTCATGTGCATGTTCATGTTTATGTTCTTGTTTGTGTTTAGGGTCATGCTCGTGTTTATGGGCATCATGAGATCCATGACTAGCGTGTTCGTGAGCATCATGTTTATGACTATCTTGCTCAGTCTGTACGCAGGGTGAACGCACTTAAATTTTCTATTATTAAAAATACGTGAAAATTAGATACAGATTTAATTTATCAAAGACGTAAAGTCTGTGTCTACAGGTAGCTTTAGCTAATTAATTATGTTAGATTGATTTGCAACTAATATCATTTCAAATGAAGCTGAAGCCCAAGCAGAGTATAGCAGAACATTTTAACGACATAGAAGACATTAGAATTGAACGTGGGAAAAAA
>NZ_JBGSQZ010000136.1:0-2537 GCF_041737865.1 Chamaesiphon sp. | reverse complement strand
CGGCGACTTCACCAGTACCATCAAAGATGTCCAACCAGGCACCAAGGCTTATCTAGATGGCCCGTATGGGGTATTTACGATCGATCGGTATTGGGACAGTGCCGGATTCGTGCTGATTGCGGGTGGCGTAGGGATTACACCGATCTATAGCATTTTACTAACGGCGGCGCAACGTAAGGACGAGCGACCGTTTTTGCTGATTTATGCAGTTGCCAGTTGGGAAGATGTCACCTACAAAGACGAGTTGGAAGCATTCAAGGAAAACCTGGATCTGACGATCGTTTACGTGCTACGTAAAGCTCACGATGATTGGGAAGGCGAAACGGGCTATGTCGATCGATCGCTCCTCGCAAAACACATTCCCCGCCATCGTGGCAGTCGGCATTACTTTGTCTGTGCTGCTCCTGTGATGATGGCTGCGGTCGAACGTGCTTTGTTCGAGCTAGAGGTGCCCGTCACGAACGTCCATATGGAACACTTTAATTTAGCCTGAGGGGGGATTATGCGTTACAATCTGATGCTGCAATTGGTTGCAGGCACAACACTGATTTTGGTAAGTACTGCGGCTCTGTTTGCTTGGCTTCAAAACCGTGCCGAACCTGCCGAATCCAGAAATCGCCCAGTTTCCAGTCGTGTCGATCATTGAAACTAGAACCGTGCAGGCGATCGACACCACCAACTAGGACAAAACGAGAATCTTTTTGCCTATTATTACCACTGTAGCCGATCGCCCCGATCCGTCAGCCGATCCGTCAGTTTCCGCCAGTATACCGTCAGTGGCTACCCCTACCCAATCTAGGCTAAAATCGAACCACATAGACAAGGAGGCGGGCAGCATGTCACAAACCAACGCAATCGCGATTATTAATTCACTTCTCTTGCAGCTCCCCGAACCGCTCCAAGTCGAGGCATTGCACTATGTTGAGTATCTGACTTCCCGCCGTGCTGGCGCAGCCTCCCAGATTGGAAATCACCCCGCGACCCCAAAACGCAATGGTTTCGGCATTCTCAAAGGTAAAGTCACGATCGCGTCGGACTTTGATTCCCCCCTGGAAGAATTTGCCGATTACCAATAATCTATGAACCTGCTCATCGATACTCACATTTTGATTTGGTACATCGCTGGAAATCCCCGCCTGAACCCAGCGATGACCTGTCGATCGATATCCAATAGACAGGAATATCTCGATCTCAATTCTTAATGCGGTAGCCGATCGATTTGCGGATATCGGCAACAGGCATTGCCAATTCCTTGGCGATTGCTGCTTCGATCTGACTGGCTTGAGTGAAGGGAAACTCGTATTCGAGCCGCTTTAGAGTTGGTTCGGTAGTTTTGATAACCAGCTTAGTTAAACCGCTACGTCGATCGATTTCGGCATTCATCGTGAGGATTGTAACCGATCGTTTGGTGGTTAACTGAGTACCTGCCTGAAGTTTGTTGACAGAATCATAAGCACCATTGAGAACTCGTGCTGCCATAAAGTTGCCTGTAAACCAAATCGCTACAGCAATTAAGGGCAATGGCAGCCAAAATTCCCCACCAACGCGATGGAGCAGATGGAGCAAGCGCGGGGTAGACATTAGACTTCCTACGAAAGTTAGGGGATAGGGGATAGGGGATAGGGAATAGGGAATAGGAGGTTTATTGTAGTTTGAGAGCGTGCCGAATAGTCAAATCGTAGTCTAAGAGCGGACTAACTTAAATCTAACTTCTGACAGATGCCGATGCTGAGTTATCCTTTTACACTGGAGTTACAAAAAGGGGTTTAGCCAATGCGAATACTATTGGTAGAAGACGATCCAGATCAACTAGAGCCATTGCAATATGCCCTCTCTGAGGCGGGGCATATTGTCGATGGTATCGAAGATGGGAAGATCGCCCAGTCGATGGTATCGCAGCGGGACTATGACCTGTTAATCTTGGATTGGTTATTACCCCATGTCAGCGGATTGAGCTTATGCCAACAGTACCGTCGGCTCGGAAAAGCGGCTCCAGTGTTGATGTTGACTGCAAAAGATGCAACTTGCGACAAGATTAGTGGTTTGGATGCTGGAGCCGATGACTATCTCGTTAAACCTACGGATATATTTGAATTGCTAGCACGAGTGCGGGCATTGGGACGGAGATCGCCGCTGTGGCAAGGGGATGTACTGCATGTTAAAGATCTAATTTTGCATCTTTCCACGCTGACTGTAGCCAAAGGCGATCGCTGCCTACAATTATCGACCCGCGAATTTCAATTTTTAGAGTATCTGATGCGCCATCCGCGTCAGGTGCTGTCGCGTACTCAGATCGAGCAAGCCTTGTGGGCATGGGGTAGCGAACCAGAGAGTAATGCAATTACAACCTTAGTACGTCGGCTGCGGGTGCGGTTGGAGGCGGTAGGCGCGATCGATTGGTTAGAAACTATCTATGGCATGGGCTACAGCTTGAATCCAGATGTTCGGTCGTAGCCGCCGCAATCTTGCCCACTGGTTTACGCTATCGATGGGGAGTATTCTCCTCATTTTTGCCAGCATCATTTATTATCAGCAAG
>NZ_JBGSQZ010000014.1:0-6774 GCF_041737865.1 Chamaesiphon sp. | reverse complement strand
ATCTACCCACCCCACCCTACGGGCACCCCTGTCTTGTAAAGGTGCTCCACTTGGGGAAACAAGCGACGTTTTGGGGGGAAGCTTCCCCCCAAAAGCTCGCGCCCCAAGACCGCACTTTCCGCTCCCAAGAGGGGATTTTCCTAGCAAATCACTGATGCGTTCATCCCGTCGCAGTAAACGCAAAATCTCACTGCTGGAAATATTCCTGATGGCAGTCGAAACCTTGTGGAGTAGCAAAATCCGCAGTGGATTGACGATGTTGGGCGTAATTATTGGGATATCATCTGTAATTGCAATTACTTCGATCGGTCAAGGTGTCCAAAAAGCTACCGAGTTACAAATTCAGGCATTGGGTACAAATATTCTCCAGGTTTCAGCAGCCTCGGCGCGAACTGGTGGGATCAGTCAGGGGGCTGGCTCTGCTAGTACTCTCACTTGGGAAGATGCTCAAGCGATCGCCAAGCAAGTCCCCGCCGCTACAGCGGTAGCCGCATATCTACAACGCCA
The DNA here is from genome assembly GCF_041737865.1 of Chamaesiphon sp. Lineage (NCBI taxonomy): Bacteria > Bacillati > Cyanobacteriota > Cyanophyceae > Gomontiellales > Chamaesiphonaceae > Chamaesiphon > Chamaesiphon sp. The sequence goes on along the minus strand of NZ_JBGSQZ010000014.1, from coordinate 6,267 downwards.
GAATATTCAGGTGGTGCGGGGCAATATCAACATTGCCACAATGGCATTAGGCACAGATTTGAACTTCCCAGTGGTGAGAAATCTCCACACGCAATTAGGGGCATTTTTCCGTCAAGAGGATTTAGATATCGCCAAACCAGTTGTTGTTCTTGGTTCCAAAGTTCGAGATGACTTGTTCTCGCCATCGGAAAATCCGATCGGTGCCGATATTCGAGTTCGGGGCAACCGCTACAGTGTTATCGGCGTAATGGAGTCAAAAGGATCGATCGGCGGGCAAGATGCGGATGACATTATTTATTTACCGTTGACTAATATGTCCGCAGAAATTGTTGGTAACAATTCGCTCACAGGTACTGCTGTTAATGGTTTCTTGCTCCAATCTAGCAATGCCGACCAGCTTGAAGCGGCGCAATTTCAGGTGACGAATGTACTCCGGCTGCGCCATAATATTCGCCCGCCCAAGGAAGATGATTTTCGCGTCACCAATCAAGTGGATATCATTAATACTTTCACAAGTATTATGGGGTCGTTGACGCTGATGGTCGGTGCGATCGCCGGAATTTCGCTAGTCGTCGGCGGCATTGGCATCGCAAATATTATGCTAGTTTCCGTGATGGAACGGACGCGGGAAATCGGGCTGCAAAAAGCTGTCGGTGCAACGAGCGGCGCGATTCTGAATCAATTTTTGATGGAATCGATCGTGATTTCGAGTCTCGGTGGTGCGATCGGGATTGGATTGGGTGTCGCTCTCGCTTTCACTGTTGCTACGATCTTCAAATTTCCGTTTGTGGTGTCTTTATTGTCAGTGGTGGTCGGTTTCTTCCTTTCGCTGATTGTTGGTGTGTTAGCGGGCGGTATTCCAGCCCGTAATGCGGCAAAATTAGACCCGATCTTGGCACTATATGGGGATTAAATAACGTGAGTTGCTAGTTAGATCGAGAGTTATGAATTGGGTAAAGGGTAAAGGGTAAAGGGTAAAAGAAAGATGCCTTTGCTTGATTGACTTTTCCCCTTACCCCTTGCCCCGACGCTCGATGATGATGAACTTGCCGATATTCGCAATCAATATATTGGGTTTGTGTTTCAACAGTTTAACCTCTTGCCAAGACTCACATCTTTGGCAAATGTGATGCTCCCGATGATTTATGCCGATGTCGATAAGTCGCAACGAATCGAACAAGCTACCGATGCACTAATTCAATTTGGTTTGAGCGATCGCATCCAGAACCGTCCCAATCAGCTCTCCGGCGGACAACAATAGCGAGTGGCGTTGGCGAAGCCTCTTCTAAGGAACTTAACCTATAATTAGCTCACAGCAAGGATCTGTAGGTTGGGTTGAAGAATGAAACTAGGGCATACCCAACCATAGTTTCTTTCATCGATTAGACGACGTTTACGTCGGCTCAGTTGCTCGGAACGAGAATCGCTCGTGCTTTAGTCAATCATCCTGCATTAGTTCTCGCCGATGAACCGACTGGCGCGTTGGATTCTAATACTTCTGAGGAGATTATGAATCTGTTGACAGATTTAAATCAACAGGGTACGACGATCTCGATCGTCACCCATGATGCCAACGTTGCCGCTAGAACAAAACGGATAATTCGGATGGTCGATGGAGTCATTGTTGAATCGATCTAATTAATTTGCGATTTAAGATATCTCTACATTTTGATTCGATCTACCGTCCTAGAAATAGCTAATTTGATAGACAGTAGTATCTATGTCAAGTTGGTATAATACAAACATAAATAAGCAATTTTATATTTGTATGAAAATTCAGAAACTCATCGTTGCTTTACCGATAATCTTGATTAGTCTACTAGCTAATGAAGTTAACGCTCAGATTAAGCAAAATCGACTGCGAAATACACTCACTGGCGCAGATAGCTGCTTGGACATTATCGAAGATGATAAAAATAATCGATTGACGATGACTAAGTGTGGCAATGTTGCTGGACAACGCTGGAGCATGACAGCTAGTGAAAAAAATCCTCAAGCTTATCAGTTACAGACTCCATTCACAGGCATGGATAAATGCTTGAATGTTATTAATGACGGTGAAAATAATAAAGTAACCATGGCTAAATGTAACAGTCTGCCTGGACAACTCTGGAGCATTACACCTAGCAAGACAATTCCTGGCAATTCTGGCTATTATTTTGTGACGAATGCGCTTACAGGGGAGAATAATTGTTTGAACGTTCTCAATGACGGTAGAAATAATCAACTGACGATGGCAAAATGTGACAATATTTCTGGGCAGAGCTGGAGGATTACCAGCACTCGTTAATACATCACTAATGATTACAACTACTGAGAGAATAACTTTCCTCACAGATTCCTCATCTTTTGTTAATACTATGAGGAGTATTCACTTGTCTCAGTATTAGTAAGGATAAAATCTATGAAATGGCAACAATTAATTTTAGCATTTATAGCCACCATTTGTTTAATCTTTGCTGGGAATGCGCTAGCACAGACTGATATTAATATTAATAATACCAATCTGGTTCGCTTTGGTGGCGGCGTAACTGTAGCGGCGAACCAAACTGTCGAAAACGCTAGTGCTTTTGGTGGGAGTGTGACGGTATTACCCAATGCTAGAGTTTTGGATACAGCGATCGCTTTTGGCGGCGATGTCATCCTCAAAGCAGGGGCGCGGGTAGATGGTGATGCTTACTTCTTTGGCGGCAAAATCATCCAGGAACCAGGGGCGATTATTGGCGGCGAAAAGGCTACATTTAGTGACAGACATGGCATGATGTACGGCTCCCATGGTAGACAAAGCTTCTTCGCTCACTATTTCTTCAGTGCAGTGTTTAGAATCTGTGCTGCTGTTGTAGCTGCTATTCTCGGACTGATTATCTTGCAAACCAGCCCAACCTTTTTGCCTGATTTGGCAGAAAAATTGCGTCAACAGCCTGGATTGACGGCTCTGTGGGGAATTGGAGCGATTTTTGCTATTCTCTTCGGCACTGTGTTTTTAGCGGTTACATTGATTGGAATTCCCTTGATTCCACTATTGAGTTTGAGTGCGGTTGTTACCTCTTTAGTCGGTTCGCTCGGTGTGGCTCTATTTGTCGGTCAACGTCTGGATAAGAATGGCAAGCAGTCAGCAACACAGCAATTCTTAATTGGTTTGGCAATTTTGACAGTTCTGGCATTAATTCCGTTTTTAGGAGGATTAGTAGTTCTCCTGATTAATCTATTTGGTTTGGGTGTCATCTTGCTCTGGAAATTTGGTAGAGGACAACCGCAGATGGCGGCTTAGATACGCTAGAGCCAAAGGCTTCTCGCAGAAGCCTTTGGCTTCCCTACTAACTGTTACAAAATCGAGAAAAATAACTATGGTTACTCATAAAACTCAAGAAGTTTCACTCGATGAACTGATGCAATCTATCGGTAATCAAAAATCTAACTTGCAAATATAACTAGGAAATTCATAACATGAACGTACAAAATGATAACTTTCAAGAAAATGTCGAAACAATCCAGTCTGAATTAGTAACTGGAGAACATGAAGCAAAAACAGCAGAAAAGATTGGAGTAGAAGAATTTAGTATTAATGGTGATGCCCTCGGAGCCAAAATCAAAGAACTCGTACATCAAGGTAATATTCGGCGGATTATTCTCAAAAATGAAGAGGGGCATGTCTTAATTGAAATTCCTTTAACTGTTGGCGTAGTTGGTGGTGCCATCAGTGCGGCTTTCTTCCCCATTCTGGCTGCTGTAGGATCGATCGGCGCAATGGTTGCTCATCTGACGATCGTGGTAGAAAAACGGGAATAATCTTGCCAAGAAGTATTGTTTGGATGACTCGTTGACCTTTGGACTGCCGTAGGCAATCGCCAACATTTTTCTAATGACATATCGAGTCATCCAAGAATAGCTTTAAGTAGGTATTATTTATTTGTTAAATGAATAATGCCTGAAACCTGAGTCGATCGTGTTAATACTTTTAGGTTCAGCTCGGTAAATATACATAATCAAGTCGTGCCAGAAATTGATGCAGGTTGCCCAGTATAAATTTGGAAAGGTGGTTCTGAAAATCTTTTTAGACCATCTAAATCTTTTTGATGCAGTTTGCGCGTCCAACTCACAACGCCAACAAGCCTAAGCACCAGATTGAAAGGAGGCATAATCTCGTTAGTGAAGTGCAACAACACTTTTGTGCGCGTCGCGTTGATAGGTATCAATTCAAACTGCATCTTAGCTTTGTGAGGCGGACCACCACCAAAGAGTTCAAAATCCACGCTTTTATTTTCTGAGATCGCAGTGACTTCCTGGTGTCCGATCCGTTTGCCTTCTTTGTCAAAAAACACTGTTTGAGCACCAACGCCACCATCTTCCTGCTGACATTCACAGGTCGATCCAGTTTCACTCGGCCAAGCCGACCAGCGCATCAAGTCTTTTTGGAACCGAATATGGTCGTAGATTTGTGCGACAGAAGCATCGATCGTAATTTCTTCTGTGTACCTAACGAACTTGGGAGTAAGAAAAACAACAACGGAGATCGCTACCGCAATGCCTGAGATAATGACTAATAGATCCATGACTGATTCCTCGAATGATGAGTTGCACTATAAACCTCGTTCATCTAGAATATCAATAATCAAGTAACTTGTCAATCAAGCTAGGTTTGAGTCGGCGATTCATGATGTCATTTAAGCTACGATTGAGGAATTTACAATGGAAGAGCGAATCATTAAGGATAGTGTAGATATTGTTGCGGCTTGCCGTCAATTGCACTCGGCAATCGATCGGCTAGACCATGCAGCGGCTGGAAGTCTTGCTATCTCTCGCAACGATTTACGCTGCCTAAATTTGCTCGAACATGGTTCGGTTACTCCGACTTATATCGCCACAGCTCTGAACTTAACCACTGGTAGCGTTACGGCTCTAATCGACCGATTGGAAACAAAAGGACTAGTCGAGCGGATGCGCGATCCCAATGACAGACGTGGCATATTGGTCGCTGCGACTCCAAAAGTATTTCAAAATCTTGGCGCAATCTATAGTTTATTTGCTAATGAGCTGCGCCTTACCATTGGTAAGTATTCAGAAACCGATCGGGCTTTAGCCATTCGACACGTACTAGATTTGGCTCAAACCTGCTTGAGTGTGGTCGATCGCATCGAAGGATAAAATTTACCATAGACCAGGGGTCATTCAAAGCAACTTGGGTTCAGACATTATTGATGTTGTAAATATTTATTATGTCGCCATATTTGCTAAATTTTATTCGATCGACGCAATGTTTGCTCATCTGACGATCGTGCTAACTTCTAACTCATCTTGTTGGCAAAGCCTCTGCACCAGCAGCGTCTGGCTCCGCAGACACAAAGACTTTATAATGGATAGTGCAGCCGTAATGGGAAGAAACACCATGACATATCAAACGATTCTCTTTCAGAGACGCTGTGCGAACGATTTGGTTGATGCAGCACAGACTAGAATGCGCTCCCTATCGCTATCTCAACAGCAGACAGTGATTGACTTTATTGAATTTTTGGCTAGTAAGCAGGTTGTGGAAAGCGATAAACCACAAGACAAATCACCTCGCGTGTTTGGTTTACACGCTGGAATGGGTGAGATCCACGAAGGTTTTGAAGATCCTCTGCCTGATGAATTTTAGACATTACCTTAGCTCACATCTATGCCCTAGAGAATTTACCAAATGAGCATCGCGATCCCTTTGACAGAATTATGATTGCTCAAGGAATGGTAGAAGAAATGCCATTCTTGAGTGCTGACAAGGTTTTCGATCTTTATCCAATCGAGCGAGTTTGGTGAAAATTTATACCATGAGTAGTTTGGATATTGTAATATGCTCTCACCGTTACCAATTCTTCGAGAGACAAAGCCATCAGATCCACTTTGGCATACACTGACGATCGATCGGACATTATCACGACTCGAAACAGACGAGAAAACAGGTTTAACCGATCGACAAATAATCGATCGACGACAAGAATTCGGCGCGAATGAACTGGTTGCTGCGGCTAGTCGTCAATGGTGGCAGATTTTACTCGACCAATGTACCAATATTATGTTGGTAATGTTGATGGTTGTGGCGGTGGTTTCTGGTATCTTTGATTTCATCGAAATTCAGGCGGGAAAGACGAGTGGATTGCCGTATAAAGATACGATCGCCATTCTCTCAATTGTCATCCTTAATGGAATTTTGGGTTACTTCCAAGAAAGTCGTGCCGAACAAGCATTAGCCGCACTCAAACGGATGGCTGCACCCAAGGTGAGGGTATTGCG
>NZ_JBGSQZ010000278.1:0-6282 GCF_041737865.1 Chamaesiphon sp. | reverse complement strand
CAGACGATCGAGAAGAGTAGAACCGTTCATCCGAGTTTCAGCTAGAGCGTTCGTAACTTTAGCGAAGCCATGATTTTCTACTCTTTTCTTTCCCTGTCTACTTTTGAGCCACTTGTGTCAGGCAGCCAGCACGCTCGCTTTGCTGACTTGTTTACAATTATTTTTGGATTTTGGGCATTTTTGCATCCAGAACCAGCGATCGAATCTTTTGGTGGTTGCTCGATCGAACGAGCCGAAACTCAGCAGGTAAGCGCGCCGGATTTGGTGCTGTATGTAGGCGAGAATATTTCTAAATGGCAACCTAGCAAATCGCGCCGCATCGATCTGAGTCGTCAGCGGTTGCCCGATTTAGTAGGGGAAATAGCCGATACTAGTCTCGATATCGGTCTCGACGAGCAAAAACAAATTTATGCTAGCTTGGGCATTGCCGAATATTGGGTTGTCGATGTCAAAGGAATGCGATTGTTTGCCTTTGGTTTGAATGTTAAGGGTACCTACGAATCAATTCGAGTTTCTAACGTGTTAACGGGATTATCGATCGAATTGGTAGAGCAAACAGTAGAACGGCTGGCGACGGGAACAAATACGGCAGCCGCTAATTGGCTGATGCAACAGTTACAGCAGCTAGGTGGATAGCCACAAACCTCATGTGTTGCTGGTTAATGGCTTTAATACTACTCCCTTCCCAGTATCAAATTAGACATCTAGCTTAGGGCGTGAATGGTGAATGGTGAATGGTGGATGGTGAATCATGATGTCTATTACTTGAGTGGGAAGGGAGTAATTTAACTGAATCTTACAATCTGTAGGTATCAAAAAAAATCGACATAACTCATCAATTTCTGGATGAATTATACCGATTTTTCAATTTTCATTAACTAATTGCGATGTTCGATTCACCATAGGCGAAGCTACGCGATCGAGTGGGATTAGATAAACGCAAAGTTAGCTGCGGTGAGAGTATTAGTCTCAACTCCAGTTAAAGTCGCGATCGTGTTACCGCCGAGTGCGATATTATTACCAGTCCGAGTCAAATCGGTAAATTTAACTCCGCCAATAAATCCTAAGACATCAGTGCCGATTTGGAAATCGACGATCGTACTTGCACTTGCTGGAGCTTCGCCGTTATAAATCCAGAATTGGTCGGCACCAGCACCACCAGAGAGGATATTACCGCCGCCAGTGCCGACAAAGAACTTGTCGTTACCATCGCCACCTAAAGCGCGACCATTGGCACCGAGGAACAGGGTATCATTACCAGCACCGCCAGAAATTCGGTAATCTTTGGCATCGGTCGCTTCAAAAATATCGTCGCCAGCACTGCCAAACACGCGATCGTTATTGCCGACATAAATGGTATCGGCACCGCTACCCGCATCGATCCGGTTGAAACCAGTATTGACACCGCCGATCGGTACATCTACAGTGTCGTTACCCGCACCAGTAAAGACGCTGGTATTGAAACCGCTAAATCCTGGGGTTACGCCTGCGAGGAGAATGTCGTTACCTGGCGTACCCGCAACTAAGGTTGGTGCGGGTACTGGTGCGGCACTCAAACCGACGCGGGGGTCGATGTTCAAGGGTTTGTCGAGGGTAATTTGGACGATTTCGGTATTGTCGATGCCTGGGGGACGACCGATCGAGAAGGGATAGTTGTTATCATTACCAACCAAGATGGTATTCGCATCGATAACTAAGATACTCTCGATCGTCACGAAGGGCATCCGGTAAGTAGTGCTACCATCTTTATTTAAGTCCAACGGGTCGGGAATATTCAACAAGTCGGCGACTTCTTCTTTGGCAACATTGCCGTTAGCATCTTTCTTTGACAAATCTACTTTGTAGATCTTCTTGAATTTAGCTAGATCGCCTTGTCCGCCGTCGCGTTCGATGACCAGATACTCGTTATTATTAACAACGGTCATGTCACCGATCGCATTTCCGACCGCTTCCATTTTGTAGAAACCGAGTTGACCCTTGTATTTCTGGCTAACAACATCAAATTCATAAATCCGCAGCGAACCAGCAGGGTCGCCAAATACCGTACCCTCTAATAAGGGATACAAGGTATTTTTGTCAGGACTGATTGCCATACCTTCAAATCCGCGCGAACTGGCCAAATTATCGACAGCAGGCATTCCGGCGAGTTTGTCGCGTACCAAGTCACCCGTCCCAGGGAAATCGGTGAAGAAGGCATCAACGCCTGAGTTGATAAATTGCTCTAGTTCTTTTTTCGGGTCGCCTTTGTAGTCCGAAGCGAGGAAGAAACTTTCACTGCGGAAGGTATAGGGATGTACCTGTAAACCAGCCGCATGAGCGTCTTTGACCAAAGTTGTGGGGGTACCCAGAACTCGATCGGCATCACTGATTTGACCGTCACCATTGAGGTCATCTGGTGTCCCATTTTTATCGAGATCGACAGTAGCCGCAGGCACGATCAGGCGTTTGTCTGGGCCGATTCCTACTGCATACTTGGCGATATTTGTCAACTCTGCGGGCTTGGTGAGGTCGCCATAAGTCCGCACATCACCACTGAGGGTGAAGTCATAAGGTTTACCAGCAGCACCGCCGAATAACTGCACCAGCGGGATGTCGATCTTGGCGGCGGGCATGATTTTGTCATTAATCTCTTTGAGGTTGGCAACTTCAAAGGATTGGATGAACACCCGTTTGGGGTCGGTGAAGTTGCTAGCAACTAAGGTGTCAACGAGTTTTTGACCGAGATTGACATTGATTTTGGTCGTACCATCGAGGAGCATACCCTGGGAGGCAAAGAAGCTGGGGTGCTTGGTTTCGGGGTAGATACCGATTTTGCGTCCGGTATCTTTTTCGACTTGTTTGACTAAATCGATGACTTCTTGGAAGGTGGGAACTTTGAGTCCATCGTTGTCATATTTGGTACCGCGTAGGGCTGGTAGCCGCTCGATCGCATTCAGCGTCTTGACTTCAGCGAGGGTGAAGTCTTCAGCAAACCAACCGCCAACTTTAATACCATCGAGGGTTTTAACAGTTAAGCGGCTGGCAAATTCGGGCTTGAGATGGACGTTAGTACTGGTGTTGGTAGTCGTAATTTCAAATTTACCAGCACTATCCCGCTTGATGGTACCATCAGCATTCAAGGCAACAACGGCTAACATCGGCTCGTGACGAGCGATGAGTACGCCATCTTTGGTGACTACTAAATCCGGCTCGATGAAATCTGCACCATCCGCGATCGCGAGTTTATAAGCTTCTAGCGTGTGTTCTGGGCGGTTGCCACTTGCACCACGGTGTCCGAGGACTAGTGGGGCATTACCATCTAATGTTTGGAAGGTAGTTTTTGCTAGGACATCGGGGTTTTGGGGCGATCGTACAACTGGGCTAGTCATTTGGTCGCGTACCAAATCCGCAGTACCAGGGAAGTCTGAGAAAAAGCCATCAACACCCGCATTGATAAAGGCTTTATATTCCTCTGCGGGGATGCCATTGTAGTCAGATGCCAACCGTCGCGCTTCGTTACGGAAGGTATAAGCATGAACGAGCAAGTTATTCGCATGAGCATCCTTGACCAAAGATGTCGCGGGGAGTAGTGTTCGATCGGTATCGTTAACTAAGCCATCTTTATTGACATCATCGGCTTTGCCATCACCATTGGCATCCACACCCTTACTAGAGATAATCATCGGCTTCCACGCGCCAATCCCATCCGCATAGGTCGCAATCTCTTTCAATCCAGCTACCGTCTGGAGGTCAGCGTAAGTGCGTTTGTCACCTTTGACAGTAAAGTCATAGGGTTGCTTGTTGACATCTTCATAACTGAGCGAACCATCGAGGTTGACATCATAAGCATCCAACAACTGCACTAATGGAATGTTAGTTTTACCGTTGAGTTCCTTGAGGTTGGCAACTTCAAAAGATTGGATGAAGACGCGGCTAGGGTCGGTGAAACCTGTCTTGGCGAGAGTTGCCAGCAGGGGTTCTTCGAGCGATAAACCCAGATTGTCATGGAAGGTAGGGTGCTTGGTTTCAGGGTAGATGCCGATCTTTTTACCAGTGTCAGCTTCTACTTGCTTGACGAGATTAATGATTTCTTCGAGCGTGGGAATTTCATACAAGTTATTAAATACTTGAGTCCGTTCGCTCTGCGGCATAATTGCCCGAATGGTCTTGATTTCTGCCAAAGTGAAGTCGGAAGCAAAAAAGCCTTCTTCTGCGACCCCATCGACGATTTTGGTCGTCTTGCGGCTAGCAAACTGAGCCAGATCCTTGACGTTGGTAGTGTTAATCATGTTTGGCTCATGCCGCGCGATTAATACGCCATCTTTGGTCGAAACTAAGTCCGGCTCGATGAAGTCCGCACCACGTTCGATCGCCAGTTTGTAAGCACCTAATGTGTGCTCTGGTAGTTCGCCACTCGCGCCACGATGTCCGATGACGATCGGAGCTTTACCGCCCAAAGTTTTGAGCATACTAGCAGCCGGATTGGGAGTCGCGATCGGCGCATCCAATAATTTACCTGTAGCATCAAAATGTAAGAGATAGGGGCCGAATTCTTCACCCACCCAGATCGAACCATCTTTGGCAAGAGTGAAGGACTCGATATCAAAGTCCGCTCCGGTTAATAATCGATCGGTAGTAGTATTATTGACGATCGAGAATCCCGCTTTTTTATCTGGGTCGGACAACTGAATAAAGTTACCAACTTTGACAGTTCCATCGCCACCCAAACCTTGAAAACTGGGATTTGCTTGGTAAATTCTGAGTAGAAAGTCAGCACTATTGGCTTTAGCACCATAGCCATTATCAGGCATGAACCAGTAGTTGCCATAGATATCGGCAAACTGAACTGCGCTCAAACCTTGGACGGGTTGACTAGAGAACGGAATAGTCCGACCGTTGGTGGTACCAGTAATGAAGGCACCAGATTGTGGGCCAGGAGCAAAAGTATCAGCAGGAAGCGATGCGAAGCCTTTTAATGTTGTCATAGTCAGTTGGTGTTTTCTATGAGGATGATTGGAAATCTGCTAGTAACGACGCGATCGGGGGGCTAATTTAGTAGTGCCAACTTTGAGTTAGGAATAGATGCGATCGCGATTTATTGAGCTGTAGCTAATAATTTTTAGAAAATAATGACAACATCACCATATCAGTCACAGGTTAAGGATTAGTTATTTCAAGGTGCTATTTTTTACACAATATAGATATTTTTAATTGCAGAAAATGTGATGATTTAACTTTATTTTAGGTTGAGTATCATGTGGTAATTTGCGTCAGTACCCGCCGCTGCAAAGTGAGTAGTGTTACCGATGTTTTGAGTGTTGAGAATGGTTTGGGTACCACTAGCCGCAGTAACGGAGGTGATGACATCGCTGGTAAACGGCACTGTAGTAGGGCCGCCGACCTGCTTCAAATTGGTATCGGCATTCACACCTTTTTTGGCGGTAGGCCCATTAATACCGATCGTCAGGGAGTTATTACCAGGATCGATAGCATTGAAGGCATCACCATTGTGCAGTGTGCCATCGGGATCTCGCGACCGGTAGACAGCCGCAAATCCATTAGCAGTTTTGGCAGCAATGTCAGAGACAAACTGCGGCAGAATGGCTTTGGTAAGTAGTTAGACATAATTAATTACACAAGATTTTGCTTGAACATCTTCTAAGTAAAAGATTTGAGAATTGCCAGTGTGTAATTAATTCTGTACAGGTACTTAGTAGCGTCAGCGAAATATTTCTGTTGCTGGGCGGTAGAATTGAGGGTACCCGCAGTGGTCAAATTTCCTGACAGCTGATTGCTGCGAAGGCTGCCAATCGTCGTGGCTGGGTTAGTCGTGTCCGGAATGTTGATGCCGATTAAACCTGCGTTATTTAGGTCGTTGGCGATCGTCGTACTTAAAGGTACCCCACTTTGCGAACCAACTGAGTTGACAGGTGGTGATGTCGCGTTAGCGATCGCATTGATGTAGGTAGCATCATCGACAATGACAGTCTTGGGGATAATATTGGGAGTTGTAGCATTGCCCGTCCGCACGATGGCGAACGGCTTTGATATCGTTGACGTTAGCTGCACCGCGAGGTATGGCAACCGCCAAGGCGGTTAAGACAGAAAGAGCGGATAATAGACAAGCAAGCCCTGACTAAGTACTGAATGATGCCAAAGCCATATAAACCCCGTCTAACATGAAACCCGTAGTTTCTCTTCTTCAGGATCGAGGTGATTTTTCACCCATAATCGATCGGCAAGAGAAATAGGCGATCGATTGATACGATGCTGAAAATCATCAACAGCTCGAATTAAATCGCT
>NZ_JBGSQZ010000107.1:0-11169 GCF_041737865.1 Chamaesiphon sp. | reverse complement strand
CCGCCATCGTAGCGTTAGTACTGCCGCCATCATCAGGGGCAGGTTCAAGAGCCGATTTCTCAGTCCTAATTGGCGGTAGTAAAGACTTTGCTTAAAGAGTGCTGGTGTCAGTAAAGCCTCTAATTGAGTCTCGATGACTTCGTCTGCCACCCCTGGTTGATGTTGTTTTTTGGCGTGGTCACGGTTACTTTTACGGCTGCTGGTCATCAGACATCTATTACCTCAAACTGTTGACTAGAAACAGTTTGACATCTTTTGTTCACCCTCTTGACAAAGCTCTGCTTTTCTTAACTTGTCACTAATGCTATCAAACCACGATCGACCCTGACAAAGATCGCTGGGAACTCTGTTCGTGAGTACTATCACGCTGAGATGTAGTGGGAACGACTATCTTTGCCTTGGGGGTCTATTACACATAAATTCTAAAGACGATTTCATCACCTAAAAACCCACATTCCGCACTTCAGTTTTTACGACAAATACTTAGATCTATTTGTTACTCATTTGATAAATAAATACGCAGACAAGAACCGAAAGTAATTGAAGTTAAAAACTACAGTTAAAAACCAAAAGTAATGATAAAATGATTGTTAAAGCTCCAATTAATCAGAAACCTGAGCCAGTCTAATGCTGAAGATTCAGCGCGAACCTGCATTTAATTGCAAAAACAGGCAGACTCAGTTGAGTCTACCTGTTTTTGCTAATAGCTAATTATCGAAATTTCGATGTTAACTAATTATTTACTCACCTACTGGGGCTAACAAATCAGGTGCCACAGTCGCAGGGATTTTGTCCAGCTTGGGAGTGACAATGGCTTTACCATCTTCGCCGATATCGACGATCGAGGTATCACCATCTTTGAGACGACCAGAGAGCATTTCCTCTGCGAGGATGTCTTCTAGTAATCGCATAATCGCTCGACGCAGTGGACGCGCACCGTATGCAGGGTTATAACCTTCATCGATGAGACGATCCTTGAACCGATCTGTGACTTCGAGCTTGATTCCCTGCTCGGTCAGGCGACCGAATAGATCTTTGAGCATAATGTCGGCGATCTCTTTGACTTCTGGCTTGGTGAGCTGTTGGAAGACGATGATTTCATCCAAACGGTTGAGGAACTCTGGACGGAAGTAGTTTTTGAGTTCTTCGTTGACCAAGCTGCGAATCCGGTTGTAAGTAGCTTCGGTTTTGTTGTCCGAGAACTCGAATCCTAGACCACCACCACCTTTCTCGATCACTTTGGAACCCACGTTGGAGGTCAAGATGATCATGGTGTTCTTGAAGTCTACCGTGCGTCCTTTGGCATCGGTGAGGCGACCGTCTTCTAAAATTTGCAGGAGCATATTGAAGATGTCGGGGTGCGCTTTCTCGATTTCATCGAATAAGACGACGGTGTAAGGACGACGACGAACGGCTTCGGTCAATTGACCGCCTTCGCTGTAGCCGACGTAGCCTGGAGGCGAACCGATTAGTTTAGAAACGGTGTGACGCTCCATGTACTCGGACATATCCAAGCGGATCATCGAGTCTTCGGAACCGAAGAAGTAGTTTGCCAGAGCTTTGGTCAGCTCGGTTTTACCAACTCCAGTCGGGCCTGAGAAGATGAAACTAGCGATCGGACGGTTGGGATTTTTTAAGCCAACACGAGCGCGACGAATTGCCCTGGAGACAGCCTTGACAGCCTCTTCTTGACCGATCAACCGCTGATGGAGGGTTTCTTCCATATTTAGCAGTTTGACGGACTCAGATTCGGTGAGCTTGCTTACAGGTACGCCTGTCCAAGAAGCGACGATGTGCGCGATGTCTTCTTCGGTGACTTCGGGCATCACGCGATCTTCAGTCTCATCGGCAGCTTTTTTGGTTTGAGCGATCGTTTTGATCTCGGCTTTGATTTCGATTTCGCGGTCTTTGAGAGCACCTGCTTTATCAAAATCTTGAGAGCGAACGGCTTCGTCCTTCTCTTTGAGGACTTTACGCAATTCTTTGTCCAGCTCTTTTGCTGCTGCTGGGAGTTGGGAATTGAGCAAGCGAACGCGAGAGCCAGCTTCGTCCATCAGATCGATCGCTTTATCTGGTAAGAAGCGATCGGCGATATAGCGGTCGGCTAGTTTCGCGGCAGCTTCGAGAGCCAGATCGGTGATCTTCAGCTTGTGGTGCTGTTCATAACGTTCGCGCAGACCGTGGAGGATTTCGATCGTTTCGTCTACACTAGGTTCGCCGACCATTACTGGTTGGAAACGACGCTCTAGTGCGGCATCCCGTTCGATATGCTTGCGGTACTCATCGAGAGTTGTCGCACCGATACATTGCAGCTCGCCCCGTGCTAGCGCAGGTTTGAGGATATTTGCAGCATCGATCGCGCCTTCAGCAGCACCAGCACCGATCAGGGTGTGGACTTCATCGATTACCAGGATGACGTTTCCGGCTTGGCGGATCTCATCCATGATTTTCTTGAGGCGTTCTTCAAATTCACCGCGATATTTAGTCCCAGCGACTAATAAACCGATATCGAGGGTAACAACGCGCTTGTCTTCAAGGATATCGGGGATATCCTGATTGGCAATCCGTTGGGCTAAACCTTCAGCGATAGCTGTTTTACCAACACCTGGTTCGCCGATTAAAACTGGGTTATTTTTAGTCCGTCGTCCGAGGATTTGGATAACTCGTTCGATTTCCTTTGCTCGACCGACAACGGGGTCTAATTTACCGTCATGAGCCATTTGAGTGAGGTTGGAACCAAACTCATCTAGTGTAGGTGTTTTGTTGCTACCGCCCGATCGACCGCCAGCCGTTGCTGTCGCAGTTTCTGAGGTTTCGCCGAGCATCCGAATTACTTGAGTCCGAACTTTGGTTAAGTCCACACCCAGATTTTCGAGAACTCTTGCTGCTACGCCTTCACCTTCGCGGATCAAGCCCAGTAGTAAATGTTCGGTGCCGATATAGTTGTGTCCCAGTTGGCGGGCTTCTTCTAAAGATAGCTCTAAAACACGCTTCGCTCTGGGGGTGAAGGGGATTTCAACGGCTACAAAACCCGAACCACGTCCGATGATCTTCTCAACTTCGATCCGTGCGTCTTTGAGGTTGATCCCCATCGATTTCAAGACCTTTGCCGCTACGCCAGTACCCTCGCCAATCAATCCCAAGAGGATTTGCTCGGTACCAACGAAATTGTGCCCCAGGCGACGTGCTTCTTCCTGGGCCAGCATGATTACTTTAATGGCTTTTTCTGTAAAGCGTTCAAACATGGCTGTTTTCCATCCCCTGCTTTGTCCTGTGTCATTAAATCTTAACACAGTAAATTTGACGATTGGGAATAGTTATTTTAACGATCGGGTTCGGTAATAACTACCATTACTGGGGGGGGAGGGGATCGGCTACTGCCAAGATACTCCCAAGGATAGATTGCTTTTTTTCGATCTGTACTAGTTACATTTTGAGTGTTGGCTAGAAACTGCGATCTTTTAGATACTCGATCAGTAATTGTGGTAAATAATCGTAGCCATCGACACCGATCGCGGGTAGCAAATTTGGACGATACTGGACTAAAACCTTTTCAAATTCTTCATGTCCGAGTTGTCCTTGCAAGATCGTGGCTAAACTCGCGCTCTGTCGCCACTCCTTGGCACCGATTTGATGAAGCTGGTACATTGCCAGACAACTATAAAAGATCGCGGTTTTATTTTTTTCCAGGCTGTGGTGTGCCTCAGCGAGGTAGGTAAGATTCAGTCCTTGGAGGTACAAGTCGCCGACGGCTTGGGCGGCTTTGGTACCCAATTGGAGATACTCGATCGCTTTTTCTGGTTGTTGGATGGTGAGATAGGCGAGTCCGAGGCTGTGATAGCACAGGGCTAAACTCTGTTTATCTTCGAGAGTTTCGGCAAGTTTGAGACCGCGATCGAGATAACTGATATTCTGTTCGTAGATCTCCTCGTCCATTTGATCGATCGCGTGTGCTGCCAGTACTTCGGAGTAGCCAACGTTAGTTAGGGCATTAGCTTCACCTAGTTTATCACCCGTCTGTCTGGCTAAAATTAGGGCGCGTTGACTGTAGCTAATCGCCTGGGGATAGTCTTTTTGACCGATCGCAATGCGGCTCAGATGGTTGAGATTGGCAATTTCACACGGGCGATCTCCGGCGCGATTGGCGATTTCCAGGGCTTCTTGATGAAGTGCGATGGCGCGTTCGATCTGTCCCAATGTCTGCTGTGAATAGCCCAAAATAGTTAGCAGTCTTCCTTTCTCTTGGGTACCTGCTACCTGTTTGAGCGGGAGATCGAAATAAAAGAGGGTATCGCGGAGTGTTTCGCCAGAGAATGCCGCAAAAATCCCCCCATAGAGCGGGAAATTCGGACGTTGTGCGGCGGTTCTCAAGATTTGTAATGTTACCTGAAAACAGGCTTTAGCGATCGAGTCCCGATGATTGGTATTAACTCCTGTCGCTCTAGCGATCCCATTTGCCAACTCGCTCCAAATTGCCGCAAATGTAATCAGCGTACTAAAAGCCATCCGCTGTCCCCAAACGCGATCGTACATCTGGGCATCAAACCAAGCAACTAGAGCCGTCTGAATACTTTGCAAGACGATCGCCAACTCTGTCCAATCCCCCTCATCACCACTTCCTTGAGCTGCTGTAATGTCGGAAATTGACTGCTGACGACCGATCGCTTGAAATAATGACTTTGTGAGTGGTTTTGTGACTTGCTGCGCCCACAGCGACCAGGGGCCATTCTCTGTGGCTCCACCAAAACCGATTTGTTGACCGCTTTCATAGATCCAACTGACGAGGTGGGGTTCTAAAGTTGGCAATGCCTGGAGTCCGCGATCGAGTCCGAGCGATAATTGGCGTAATTGCTCGAAATCTGCGGGTTGGAGTCGCACATTTGCCACCGATTGGAGCGATTTAATCATCAGTTCGATCTGAGCGCGATCTAGCTTTCGCTCTTGATTGGGATCGAGTGCTTGGAGGAGGCTATTTAGACGTTCGGGTGGCTCGGCGGTGACGACTCGATCGATCGTGGCATTTACTATTGCTACCGCTTGGCGTTCGTCTTGCAAATTACCCAAAGCCGTCTGAATCCAAGCCAGAGCATTAAGTTTATGCTTTAATTTAGCTTGCTTGACTTCATCGGTGTGGCTGGCAATTTCCCGCTCGATCCCTTGGATTGTTTCGCTCAGACAACCTTCAAATATTTCACTCGTTCCGAGTTCGATCTGCTCGACTAGCAGTTGATAAATATACTCTTTCGAGATAATCTGTTTACCTGTCAGAATCCGCGTCACGATCTGCTCGATCGTCTGTAGATATCGTTCTCGCAATGTCTGAGGTTGAGGATTACTGTTAGGATTAGATCCAGCATCGGCAGAAGTCATAGTTATCAATTCCGATCTTTTGCAAATGTGTTTATGCTATCCTAATCCTTTCTTGGCGATCGTGGGTCGGATTCGTTCGCGTAGGTACGGTCGGTAATCGGCTCTATGCTGGCGAAAATTTCGTCTAAACTGACTAGCTTCGTACTTGGCTCTGGTGCGTTATGGCTTACGCCTAACACACCCTACAAATTTTCACCCTCTACCCTCTACCCCTAATACCTAAAGCCTAAAGCCTAAAGCCTAAAGCCTAAAGCCTACCCTCTACCCCTACCCTCTAAATGACAAAATACGGTTTGGCACTGCATACAAGTAGCCCCGCGCTGGGTTTAGCAATTGGTACCACTGCCGAAGATGTCCGTTGCCAGACATGGGATTTGGGACGAGAGACTTCCAATTATCTCCATCCCTATCTGCGCGATTTTCTTAGTCCTCAAACTTGGCAAGATCTGGACTGTCTGGCTGTAGCTAATGGCCCAGGCGGGTTTACAGGTGCGCGTCTGGGTGTAGTTACCGTCCGTACTTTGGCACAACAGTTAGACCTACCTGTATTTACTGTTTCTAGTCTAGCGGCGATCGCTTGGCAGACACCACAGGCTGGATCGATCGCGATTTCGATGCCTGCTCAACGGGGTGAAGTTTTTGCCGCAGTTTATCACATTAGTCTAGATCGTCAGGAATTTACGACTATTTTGCCCGATACAGTTTTCTCTTCAGCCGATTGGGATGCCCAATTAGTGCAACTCCAGCCCTCACATCATCACATCGTCCCACAGTCGGCAAATCTTGCCGATACTGTCGCTGGTGTGCTAGCTTTGGCACGGATGGAATACGATCGAGGGGAGCGTCCGCACTGGTCGATGGCAGTACCTTTTTATGGTCAACATCCAGTCATCAACCAGTCGATCGCTAAATAGTCAACTCCGATCTTTAGGCTGACGATGACGATCGCTCCATCATGGTGTAAAGTTACCTGCGATGGTTGTTGGCACGCACACTAACTATACATCTCAAGTAAATAGATTGAATCTCAAGCTCGACTGGATCGGTTACGATTAGCCGACTAATACGTGTGCATCCGACTGAAGCTTAACTTTGAGTAAGTCGGCGAGTTCTTGCAGTTGGGCAATCGCTTCTGCGCCTTCTAGCTTCATTAATTCGCGATCGTCGCGGAGTTCTGTCCAAGTAATCCCGTAGTCAGATACTAGGAACCGGATCAGATGGTTGGGAGCCAAACTCACCATGAAGTTGGCACTGTTCATGCGATCGCCACAGGTGTAACAGGCCGCCTCATAGCCGCGTCGCTCTAAAACAGTAGCTAGAGCCTGAAGGCTCATGACTAAATCTTTGACAAATTCTTGATGTTGATTTGCTAGTCTAAGAAACATAGACCTCCTTGTATTAGCACCACTGCAATTTATTATAACCTTTATTATTTTTTAATGTTTGTCTGATTGACAATCTTAATACTTGGGATGCTTTATCTCTACTTGGCTAATATCTGCCAGCGACGATCGAGGATCGACTTTGGAGTTGAAATTGGCTTAGGTGGATAAAGCTGCTGCTAGAATGGCAACCGGACGATCGACCATTCGGAGAACTGATGTTCTAACTATAACTTGCAGCCTAACCGAATACTTTGAGTAAAACTGTTAGATCCGGTACACTCGTGACGGATCTCCACCCCTAATCGCTAATTCCTAGTTTACCTGCCTGTGCCATAGCACCCATCAGACCAACTTGGGGATTGAGGATGACATGAACGGGAATTTTGCTTAATAAATCGCTGACTCTACCTTTGTGATTGAATGCCGTCAGAAAAGTTCCCTCAGTCAGCAGCGATAAGTTTTTGGCAGCGATGCCGCCAGCGAGATACAGTCCCCCATAGGGGAGGATTTTGAGCGCGAGATTCCCAGATTCAGCACCATAAGCAGAGACAAACATCTGCATGGTAGCTTGGGATAGGGGGTCGGTTTTGGCGATCGCTAGGGCGGAAATTAAGCCAGTAGGATCGACTGATTGCTCGGCTTGAGCTTCCCAGAGTCTAACTACATGAGCGACTTCAGGTGTTTCGGATAAGTTGCTAGTATCGCGCAGATATTGGTAGATAGTGACGATGCCAGGGCCAGAAACCACTCGCTCGTTGGAGACTCGATCGATTTGTTTATGCTGACAGATATATTGAAATAATTCAAATTCCTGGATCGATCGAGCAGCATAGTCTGTATGTCCGCCCTCAGCCGCAATTACCTGATAATCCGTGCCATCATAAATCAGAAAGCCTTGACCTAAGCCAGTACCCGCGCCAATTACTGCTTTTGGGGCATTTATTCGGGGTTGTCCGGCTTGAATGGTGTGGATGTCTTCTGGATGCAGTTGAGCGACACCATTACCAATTGCCACAAAATCGTTGATTAATTTGACATGGGGGATCTGTAATTCTTGCTCGATCTTGTCTGCGCTGATGTGCCAATCGAGATTTGGTAAATATGAGGCTCGATCGATTACCGCTCCAGCGATGCCAAAACAAGCATTCTCGATCGCGATCTCCAGTCCGAGTTGGGTTTGGGCGGCTGCTAAAAATTGCTGGACGATCGAGACTAGGCTACTATGCTCTCGACTCTGATACGATTGCTGGAATTCTACTTTGGCTGGTGATGTAGATCGAACCAGTCTGAGCAAAGTTTTCGTACCACCGAGATCGCCTGCTAATAAGTATGTCATGAGTTGTCTGGTGGATGTTTTGATGCTGCGATGTGACTCATGGCAGATTGCGACTTCGATCGAACATGACAATTATACGCCAAGCCTCTGAGGATTGCAGCGACAGGCACCTTTTTTAAAGCGGCGACAGCGAATTGGACTTCCTTGATATACTATACAGACACGCTCAGACTCATCGCCATCCCCCAGACATGCAGCCTACAGATCCTACCAAATTTACCGACCAAGCCTGGGATGCAATCATTAAGTCACAGGAAGTAGCCAGGAGATCGTTCAATCAGAACTTAGAAGTCGAACACGTCGCGATTGCGCTGTTGGAACAGCAGGATGCAGTTCCCAAAATTCTCGCGCGCGTGGGGGTGGATGCTGAGAAATTGGCGCGGCAATTGCAGGAATTTACTACCCGTCAGCCGAGATTGGATCGAGTTGTAGACTTGTATCTAGGGCGGAATTTAGATTTATTACTCGATCGAGCAGAAGCCGCTAGGGAGAGTTGGCAAGACCCGATTATTGGTGTAGACCATCTGATTTTAGCCTTGATGGAGGACGATCGAGTCGGTCGGCGATTGCTTGCGCCATTTAATTTCGATCGATCTCAACTAGAAGCCGCCATCAAACAAGTGCGAAGTGCAGCCCCAAAAGTCACTACCCAAACCGAAACCAGTGGAGACGCTCTACCTAAATACGGCAAAGATCTCACCGAAGCAGCCAGAGCGGGGAAAATGGATCCCGTGATCGGACGAGATGAAGAAATTCGCCGCGTCGTGCAGGTACTATCGCGTCGCCAGAAAAACAACCCCGTCTTAATCGGCGAGCCAGGTGTCGGGAAGACAGCCATCGCCGAAGGATTGGCGCAACGGATCGTCAATGGCGATGTGCCCGAATCGCTCAAAGATCGGACGCTTATCTCCCTGGACATGGGTAGTCTGATCGCTGGTGCTAAACTACGGGGAGAATTTGAAGAACGCTTGCGCTCTGTACTCAAGGAAGTCACTGAATCCGCTGGGCAAATCGTCCTATTTATCGACGAACTCCACACCGTCGTCGGTGCGGGTGGTAATCAAGGGGCGATGGATGCCAGCAACCTGCTCAAACCGATGCTGGCGCGGGGCGAATTGCGCTGTATCGGCGCGACAACCACCGATGAGTATCGCAAATATATCGAGAAAGATCCCGCTCTAGAACGCAGATTTCAGCCCGTACAGGTGAATGAACCCACCGTCGAAGATACGATTTCGATCCTGCGGGGATTGAAAGAACGGTATGAAGTTCACCACGGCGTGAAGATTAGTGATTCCGCTCTAGTTGCAGCCGCTACTCTATCTAGTCGGTACATCGCCGATCGATTTTTGCCTGATAAAGCGATCGATTTGGTCGATGAAGCAGCAGCTAAACTGAAAATGGAGATTACCTCCAAACCTGCCGAATTAGAAGCGATCGATCGCCGGGTGATGCAATTGGAAATGGAGAAACTCTCGCTCCAAGGTGAAAAACTGCGCGGTGACAGCTATCTCCCTACCCAAGAACGCCTGGAGAAAATCGATACCGAAATCACCACCCAGAAAGTCAAACAGGGCGAACTTACCAACCAATGGCAAGGGGAAAAACAACTGCTCGATGGGATTAAAAGCCTCAGAGAGGAAGAAGATCGGATCAGAGTCCAAAGCGAACAAGCCGAACGCACTGGCGATCTGGCTACCGTCGCCCGACTCCACTATGGGGAACTACCCAAACTCCAACAAGAACGGAGTGTCAAAGAAGCCGAACTCGCCCAAGTCCAAGTTCAAGGCTCTACCCTGCTGCGGGAACAAGTATCCGATGGCGACATCGCCGAAATCGTCGCTAAATGGACGGGAATTCCAGTCAACCGTCTCCTGGCTTCAGAACGCCAAAAACTACTCCAACTCGAATCACACCTCCACCACCGCGTGATCGGTCAACACGAGGCTGTCAGCGCAGTCTCAGCAGCAATTCGGCGCGCGCGAGCGGGGATGCAAGATCCCAATCGACCGATCGGATCGTTCCTATTTATGGGGCCGACAGGTGTTGGTAAAACCGAACTCGCCCGCGCCCTAGCTGAATTTCTGTTCGATAGCGATGATGCGATGGTGCGACTAGATATGTCTGAGTATATGGAGAAACACGCAGTTTCCCGCTTGATTGGTGCCCCGCCTGGATATGTCGGACACGAAGATGGCGGACAATTGACAGAAGCCGTGCGTCGCCATCCTTACTCGGTCGTGTTATTTGATGAGGTCGAAAAAGCCCATCCTGATGTCTTTAATATCCTGCTCCAAGTGCTAGATGATGGCCGGATTACTGACTCCAAAGGTAAAACCGTCAGCTTTTGCAACACGGTAATTGTGATGACGAGTAATATTGCCAGCGAACAGATTATGACGACACTACTCAATCCCGCCCGTGATAATACTCAAACCAACGACTTGCGCGAACAAGTAACCAATACCCTGCGGACACATTTCCGCCCAGAATTCATCAATCGGATCGATGAATTGACGATCTTTGAACCGCTCAAGAAAACCGAACTGCGGCAAATTGTCACG
This sequence comes from Chamaesiphon sp., assembly GCF_041737865.1. Classification (NCBI taxonomy): domain Bacteria; kingdom Bacillati; phylum Cyanobacteriota; class Cyanophyceae; order Gomontiellales; family Chamaesiphonaceae; genus Chamaesiphon; species Chamaesiphon sp. The sequence continues at coordinate 514 of NZ_JBGSQZ010000107.1, read as the reverse complement.
ATTCAAATTCACCAGATCGAACGGATGTTAGCAGACCAAAAAATCAAAATTCAACTGACACCTGCGGCACAAGATTACCTCGCCGATGTCGGTTACGATCCGATCTATGGTGCCAGACCATTGAAACGGGCAATTCAACGAGAACTACAAAACCCGATCGCGACTAAAATTCTAGAAACCACCTTTGGGGAAGGCGATACAATTTTTGTCGATTGTGTCGTTGGCGTTGGCGATAGCCTGCCGTTAGGCACAGCCTCTCTGAAAGAGAATCGAGCATTAACATTTGGGACGAAACCAAGTAAGAGTAAAAAATCAACTCCTGCGGTGATTCCAGAGATCGTTTTACCTACCATCCTATAGAACCCATTTGAGATCTTCTAATTAGGGCTTGCTGAATTAGTCCCTGATGCTGTTCTAAAGCCTGAACTCCTTGCTAAAAAATGGTTTTGTTGCAAATATTCTCACTCGATCGCCAGATTCAAGCGATCGAGTGCAACGGTTCTGAGCCTTTCAA
>NZ_JBGSQZ010000097.1:0-14119 GCF_041737865.1 Chamaesiphon sp. | reverse complement strand
GCGGTCGCAATCAATTTGTGGTCGGAACGGGCACTGGCAGTGACACGATCTTCAACTTTGTGGCTGGTAAGGACTATTTTGGGTTGAAGAATGGTCTGACCTTTGAGACGCTGACGATCGCGCAGGGTACTGGAGTCAATGCCAACAACACCCTCATTAGTTCCCGTGGTGAGCTGTTAGCATCTCTAGTTGCAGTTCAATCTAGCACACTCTCCCTATGGGATTTTGCGCCTATGTAACGGAAGTTCTGGATAAGAATAGCCTGGAGACTAAAGTCTCGGCTTATGATGCAAAGTCCGCCTACGCGGACTAGATAATTAGTCCGCGTAGGCGGACTTTGCATCACAAGCGGCGATTTCAATCGCTATCTGTCCTAACAGCCTTGGCAAGACGATATCTTTGGAAGTTCCTGCGGTTGTCGATTTCAGTCCCAACTTTGACTCGATCTATAATTATTGGTAATCCTCAAAGCACCTTAACGATTTGTCCACCTTGCAAGTTGAGATATGAGCGATCCGCAATTTCACCCTTGCCCAATCTGTACAACCCCAGTCCCGCATAGGGAAAGGTATCCACGCACCGTATGTGGTGCTTGCTGTGATAAAGCTTGTGACGATCGAGGGAGAAAGTTGAATTTTGATAATGTTTCAATGAGTGGAGGTTTTGAAGCGATTGTAGCTAACACCAAAGCAGAATATGCGAGTTACATTTGCTACATTGAAGGAGTAAAGTGTTGGGCTGATGAGGCTCGATTTGGCGGCATCGCGATCCAACCACATGATGGATAGCGGGTGGAGCCATACGACTTGTAAGTTGAGATAGTTTGGTAAAGTTAGCTTAAATACATGACCCTAATTACCGTTGGCGATATTAATATCAACTATAAAATTCAAGGTAGCGGCGAACCGTTACTGATGATAATGGGTTTGAGTTTCAGCCTGCTCGACTGGGGTAATAAATTCACCGAATTACTAGCCAAAAACTATCAACTTATCCTTTTCGACAATCGCGATGCTGGACTCACCAGCCAATCCTCGCGCCCCTATAGTATCGTAGATATGGCAGATGATGTCGCGGGACTTTTAGACGCATTAAATATTCCCAAAGCGCATGTATTTGGTGTCAGTATGGGTGGTGCGATCGCCCAGCAATTTGCTCTAAAATATCCTGACAAGCTAGACAAACTCATTCTCGGCTGTACGATGGCGGGAGGTAATTGCAGTCAGATGGGTGATATCGGTGGCGTGATGAATGGCAATCTTTTGGATTTATTATTTACACCCACATTCATTCAAAATCATCGACAGGAACTCACAGAATTCCTCGCCGAAACGACCCCATTACATAGTCGAGATGCAGCTTTGCAGCGTCAGCTTCAAGCCTTTGCAAGCCATGATACTTGCGATCGATTAACCGATATTCAAGCCACCACACTCATCATCACTGGAGATAAAGATATTGCAATCCCTCGATCGAATAGCGATGTCCTAGCTGCCAAAATTCCCAATATCAAATTAGAAATTATTGGAGATGCCGCTCATGGATTTTCATTTAGCCATCCACACATCACCGCAGATCTGATTCATCTCTTTTTACAACAACCACTTAATCCAGAGAAAACTATTATGCAAGACAAACCCCTCGCTATTCTCAAAAAGTTTGGTGAATATGCCCAAATTTTTAATTTATTAGAACCAACTAAAGTTGCACCATTTTTCCATTTACCTGCCATGCTGATGACTTCCGAACAAGTCGCAGTGATGAATAGTTCAGAGGAGGTAATTGGAGTATTTACTGTGATGATGGATGAACTGAGAGTAAAAAATTTCAAAGAGAGCAAAATTATTGGCGACCTTCAAGTTACTCAACTCAGTGATAATCAAGGGCAGGTGGTCGGAGTTGCCAAACGATTTAATGATAAAGATGAAGAGATAGAACACTTTGGATTTACTTACATCCTTCGCAAAATTCAAGAAAAAGATAAACTTAAAGATGAATGGACGATTATTACTGGCGTAATTCATGAGCCTGAACGGCTATCTGAATGATGCGATCGAGACCGAGCTAAATCGGAATATAAATGTTTCTAAAAATTCAGATTATGGGTAATTCATCAATTACCCATAATCTGAATTTTAGCGATTATCGATTTTGTGACGCTCGCTGAATTTATGCAACCACGATCGCTTTGCTAAACTGATGAAGCTTCAATACTTTAGCTTAGATCTGAGCCTTTATTTTTACGGCTTTTCTTCATAAAAATCACGTTGGCTAATTAATTCAATAAGTAAAAACCATCGCCTAAATTTTACCAAAGCGACGATCGCGTTGCTGATAATCCGCGATCGCCCGAACGAATTCATCATTACTAAAATCTGGCCAATAGGTATCAGTGATATATAGTTCGGTATAAGCAAGTTGCCATAGCAAGAAATTGCTCAATCGCTGTTCGCCACTAGTCCGAATTAATAGATCTGGATCGGGTAATCCAGATGTATCTAAATATTGAGTAAATAATGATTCATCGATCTGTTGCAGATCTAGTTTACCAGATTGGACTTTTTGAGCGATCGATCTGCAAGCTTGAATAATTTCATTCCGACTACCATAGTTAATCGCGATATTAAAAGTAACTGCTTGGTTATCCGCAGTTTTATCGATCGATTTATCCATCATCGATTGGAGAGCAATCGGTACTTGAGATCGATCGCCTAGAAATCTAATCCGAACTCCTTGAGAGTGCATTTGCTCTAATTGACTATTTAATAGACCTTCAAATAATTGCATCAAAAAGTTAACTTCAACCGCTGGTCTGCTCCAATTTTCTGTAGAGAAAGCAAAAACTGTAAAGTTAGCAATTCCCCAGTTTTTACAACAACGTAGTAGTGATTTCACTGTATTAGCACCCTGCTGATGTCCAGCGATGCGGGGCAATCCCTGTCTTTTTGCCCATCTACCGTTACCATCCATAATTGCGGCAACATGTTGAGGTATTTTAGTCGGATCTAGAATAGCTGGTAGTTTGGTAATTAACTGAGTAGTCATATAATTATTTAGAGTGTATGGATTGATTGAGATTGTTATTTCAACCATAACCTGCCAAATAAATGCTGTCAGTCGGATCTCGTCGGCAATCTTGTCTGGCTAAAAGTCTGAAAAAGTCGGGAATGAGTAGATAGTAATGAGTAGTTTATTATTTAGGCGTTACTTAATCGAGGGATGGGGGATAGGAGGTGGGAGATGAATGTTGATACTGCAATAAATTGGCTCGATCGATTGCTGGTAATCGAGACAGGTAAGCATCTGAGCGATCTCCAAATATTGATCGTCGAGCAGGTATGGCTAGGGCGCAAGTATGTAGAGATCTCCGTAGATTATCATTGCACGGAGGGGCATATCAAGGATATCGCCGCAGCATTGTGGCAATTATTATCTCAGTTATTATTGGAGCGAGTAACCAAGACTAATCTCAAATCGATCTTGCAACGTCACGCCAGTATATTGTCACCGTCAAATAAAAAAATTGACGATCGTCAGTTTATCGGTAGAGATGTAGCGATCGCTAGATTGGATGAGTTCATCGCGCAGGAACAACGGACGATCGTGATTCAGGGTGAGGGTGGCGTGGGTAAGACTACCCTCGCACAGCAGTATTTAAAAACCTGTGGCTGCGATCTGATTTTGGATCTATCGATGGCGAAGGAAACCGATCGAATTACACCAGCAGAAATCGTGGTTGAGGAGTGGCTGCGCCAGGATTTCCAGATCGAGCCAGGGCGAGAATTTGGGGTGACTTTATTACGGCTGAAACGTCAACTAAGTACTCATCGGGTGGGAGTTTTAATTGATAATTTAGAGCCAGCATTAGATCGAGATGGGAAGATTATTTTAGCTCACCGTAGCTATCTTGAATTATTTAGAGTTTTAACCGATCGACAGTTAGCTGGAGTTACTTTAATTACTAGTCGCGATCGATTGTGTGAAGTAGATCTCAATCTAATTCATTATCGCTTACCAGGTCTAGACATCGACACATGGCAAACTTATTTTAAACACCGAAAAATCGATGTGACATCGGCAATCTTTCCTCTCCATCAAACCTATGGCGGTAATGCTAAAGCAATGGAAATTATTGCTGGTAATATACATGCCGATTTTGAGGGCGATTTAGCCATATATTTACAATCGAATCGAGATTTATGCGATTTAGAAACTGGATTAAAACAATTAATTACTAATCAATTCGACCGCTTACAATTACTAGATCTAGATGCTTATCAATTACTCTGTCGGGCTGGATGTTATCGCTACCAGGATTTAGCTCGGATTGACGCAGAAGCACTATTGGCTCTATTATGGGATACCGAACCAGCGCAGCGGATGAAAGTAGTTAATGCTCTCAAAAATCGCTCCCTAATTGAATTTCATCGCGGACAATATTGGCTCCATCCAGCTATTCGGGCTGAGTCTATCTCTAGGTTACGCCATACCGATTGGATTCAAGCCCATCAACTAGCGGCTGAATATTGGAGCGGTGTTGCTAAAATTATCGATATTTCTACGGCGATTACTGCTCTAGAAGCATATTATCACTATCTAGAGATTGGCGATTTTACCAGAGCTGCAAGGGTATTACTCCAACCCCGCGATAATCAGTGGGGACAGTTTTTAACATTAGCGAGCAATCTGTATCGGATGGGACTGATTCAACCAGTATTACTCGCGATTACCCAGATTCTGCCCTGTTTACCACCACGGATTACTGCCGAGTTATCTAATATTCTTGGCGATTTATATTGGATTGTAGGTCGAGTTCATGAAGCGATCGAGGCTCAACAATCTACGCTCAAATATACAACTAAAGCTTTATTACAAATAGATAGATTAGATCGTCATCATACTCATTGCCTGAATATATTAAATATCGATTCATTATTAAGTATGGGACTATATCATATTGACTTGTGGGAATTAGTAAAGGCGCAGAATCTGTTTGAAAAAGTAATTGAGATCGCCAGCAACACTGCTCACGATCGCTGGGCACAAAAGGCGATCGTCTGCTTGGCATTAGTGCGCTCTTATTTGAATAAGCCTGAAGCAGCTAGACAGTTATTAAAGACGATCGAACCGCTAATCGATCGCCAAAAATGGACTGGTAGTAGTGCTTACTTTCTGCAAATTATCGGACTAACTTATACTAATTTAGGTGATTACGATCGAGCCAGCAGCATCTTTGCCCAAACTTTGGCATTTTGTCAGACTGGCAACTATCTTCAAACTCAGGGCAGAACCCTCACTGGCTTGGCGCGACTATACCGATTGCAAGGTAATTTACCGATTGCCCAAACAACTCATCTCCAAGCGATCGAAATTCTCGACAGGCTGGGTGCTAAATGCGATCTCGCTGAAGCCTATTATCAAGCTGGATTGACATGGCAACAAACAGGCGATCTCCGTCAAAGTCAAATCTACTGCGATTTTCGCGCTCATCGACTATTTACCCAAATGGCTGCGCTACAGCAATTAGCTAAAATCAAAGCTAGAATTTATTAAGATTACCATCACACCTATACTATCTATTTTTGGCAGGCTTCGATCGCAACTATGGCTAAACGTCAGCTACCAGAAACAACCGCTCATGTTCGCGTCACCCATCACTCTTGGCAATTTGGGAAAGTGCTCGGCGAAGTTACTGCTGGAGAATTTTGTTGGGAATTTCAGTGGTGCTGTCGCGAAGGACATCTAGAATTAATTGTCGAACCAGCTTTAGGACGTGCTCTAATTCAAGATGCTTTAGGTCGATTTTTAAAGCAGTGGGATTATCAATTAGAGGCTGGAGGTGATTATGAATTTACTGTCAGAGCAAAATTTTAATCCTGCTACAGTATTAAAGTAGTTGATACCAATAAGCGAAATTGCACTCCCGATCGAAGTTAATTTAGAAAATCTGTATCCCTTGGAGCGTAAGCTATCTAGCCATCACTGAACATTTTAGCAGCTAGCGGAGTCATCTAAAAAGTGTCACAATCAAAATCGACTGTAAGTTCATTTCCCACTCAATATTTTCATTTTAATCCTATGAGAAAACTAACTTTAACTGTATCTACAGCGATTTTAGCTGTATCGATCGCTGCTACTGTTGCTGCTCCTAGTTTTGCACAACAACCCACCACTACCACACCACCTGCAACTAAAGCCGCTCCTGCTCCTGATACTGCTCCTCCGGCGGGAACTAACGCTCAACCACCATCTATTGAGGAGCTAAAGCTGACAAAGGAGCAACAGACTAAATTGGTCAAACTTCAGCAGTCAGTCATGCAGAAGAGGCTTGCGGTACTGACTCCCAGCCAAAAAGAACAAGTCGGGATTGCGATGAAACAGGGTAAATCCCCCACTTTGACACTAACTGTCGAGCAACAAAATCAACTTAAAGCAATCCAAACCGCAGCCATCGCTCAACAGGATGCGATCCTCACTTCCGAACAAAAACAGAAACTGCTAAAAATTAACCAACAGTATGCACCTCAGCGTTAGGGCGTAAGCATATCAACCGCCAAGACAATTAACAATCGATTTTAAATGTGTCCTAAATTTAAGCTGTGACTAATTCTGAATTAGTGCCAGAGATCGCATTTATTATTAATGGCGTTGGCATTTGGTATGATTCATACCCAATGCCAACGCCATTTAGCTATTTGTTGGGCTGGGGAGTCATCCGTAGGTAGGGCTTGAGTTCGGTAACACCTTTAGGAAACTTCACCTTGGCATCTTCAGTGGAGATCGTTGGTACTACTACACAGTCACCGCCATCAACCCAGTTTGCCGGAGTCGCAACGCTATAATTGTCGGTGAGTTGAAGTGAGTCGATTACCCGCAGGATCTCATCGAAATTGCGCCCAGTGCTGGGAGGATAAGTAATCGTCAGACGTAGTTTCTTGTTTGGATCGATGATAAATACCGATCGGACAGTCACCATTGCATTAGCATTAGGGTGAATCATGTCGTACAAGTCAGATACTTTTTTATCTGGATCGGCAATAATTGGATAGTTTAAGGCAGTACCCTGGGTTTCAAGGATGTCACCCACCCAACCATTGTGAGAATCTACATCATCAACACTCAATGCGATCGCTTTGACGTTGCGCTTATCAAATTCTGGCTTTAATTTAGCAACTTCGCCAAGTTCTGTCGTACAAACTGGAGTGAAATCTTTGGGATGGGAAAATAAGATTACCCAACTATCTCCAGCCCACTCAAAGAAATCAATTTCGCCGTGAGTAGTCGCCTGTGTGAAGTTGGGTACGATGTCCCCTAATCTTAACTGCATAATCTATCTAAATAGGTGAAAGTGGATAGGAGCAACTATCGATCGTTACACAAAGTTACCCAAATCTTCAAGTGCTACACATGTTTATTTACGATCGACTTCAATAGCCCACTTGCTAGGACGGAAAGATCGTCTCCCGTCCCAAAAACTTAACTGTCAACTATCAACTAAATTACCTAACTATTTTCTCTCCCTGTCGAGCGATGACTTCACCCGCAGCATTGACTCGAACTCGTTCGATTTTAGCTCCGAGGTTTCGCATTTTTTCCTCTAGACGATCGTAACCTCGATCGAGGTGATGCAAGCCTTGAATCGTAGTTTTGCCTTGAGCTGCTAAACCAGCTAGTACTAGCGCAGCCGAAGCTCGAAGATCCGTAGCTGTCACAGTAGCACCAGAGAGCATCGCTACGCCCTCAACGATCGCGTGATTGCCTTTAACTTTAATATTGGCACCCATCCGCTTGAGTTCGGCGACGTGTTGGAGCCGATTCTCGAACACAGTTTCCGTAATCACACTATTCCCTTCACTCACAGCTAGCATCGCCATGAATTGCGCCTGCATATCCGTGGGAAAAGCTGGATAAGGGAGTGTCTCGATATCCGTTCCTCTGAGTATTCCCGTCGGAATTACCCGCATTCGATCTGGTGCGTCGATCGCGACTTTTGCCCCAATTTGCGCCAACTTGGCAACCGCAGCAGTCAGATGAGCCGGAATCACTGGGAACATACTAATTTCCGAATTGGTAATCGCTCCAGCTACCAGAAATGTCGCTGCTTCAACCCGATCGGGGATGATACTATAGTCTGTTGAGTGTAGTTTATCTACGCCGACGATCGTCATCCGATCTGTCCCTGCACCAAAAATCTTGGCACCGATCGAAATACAAAAGTTTGCCAAATCGACTACTTCCGGTTCCTTCGCCGCATTCTCCAAGATCGTCTCACCATCAGCTAGCGTCGCCGCCATCATCAATGTTTCCGTCGCGCCGACACTAGGATAGTCTAGGTAGATTTTTGCCCCTTGTAGGCGTTTATTCGACCCAGTTACATAGGCATTGACAATTCCATGCTCGATTTCCACATGGGCACCCATTGCTTGTAATCCACGCACGTGTAACTCTACAGGTCGAGCACCGATCGAGCAACCGCCTGGTAATGGTACTTTAGCTACGCCCAATCTAGCGAGAATTGGCCCGATCGCAAAAAAAGCCGCCCGTAACTTGGAAACCAGTTCAAACGGTGGCGTATGACAGTTGAAGCCAGTTGTATCGAAATCTAAAATTTCGCCATTACGTTCGATCTTGACTCCCAATGCTTCAATAATCTGACACATTTTATCAACATCTACTAGCCCCGGAATATTTTGGAGCCGACAGCCACTCGAACAAAGTAAAGAGCCAGCCATTACAACCAATGCTGAATTCTTGGCACCGCTAATTTTTACTTCCCCTGACAACGGGTTTTGTCCCCAGATATGGATGACAGACTGTTCTGTGGCTAACATGTTTTGGGTGGTGGTGATGCTACTGATAAGTTTGTCCTCCAAATACTAAGGGATTACGATCGGGATTATTATTTTTGCTTAAATTTTACAGGAATTAGGTAATAAATACGCTTTATCTTCAGTAATTAAGCAGCAATTTTGTCACAACAAGTAAAATTTGTTACCAAATCTTTACTTCTGGCACCATATTAAACACTCTTTGGTTTCCACAACAATGTGCTGCTGGATACATCTGCTCAAATTGGTGATCGACACTAGTGTCGCTCAATTCTGTAACTAATAGAATCTTACTTGCTATTGGCTCCGAGCCGATCGAATTCGATATTTATTGGCTACACAAACAGATAGGGCTAGGCAGTTGCCTAGCCCTATCTGTTTGTGCCTAAATTAATCCGGCTACTTTATATCCACATTGACTAGTGTTCTTTATCCACTGATTTCACTGGCTCAGATTTAGGGTGAAATCTGATGCCCAGAAATATGTCATAAACACAATGTAGAAAGTCCTTACCTTGTAGTAGCCCCAATGACTGATGACACCCTTTGGACTCTAATAATGGCTTGGTTGCCTGATAAGCAGCTTGATACTTATACCAGGGAATTGACGGCCACAGATGATGGATCAAATGATAATTTTGCCCAAAAATCAGAACATTCAGGACTGCTCCAGGATAGACACGAGCGTTTTTCCACCGACTGCGTTCTTTGAACGGGCGGTGTGGCAAGTAGTCAAAAAATAGTCCCAGTGCTAACCCAACCACTAATGCTGGCGAAAACCAAAAATTAAAAATATATCCGGTATAGCCATGTTGACAGGCAATATAAATCACCAATCCGACGAATAACCTACTGAGGAACCATTCCAATAACTCGTTCTTGCGCCACAATTTGCGCTGGAAGAAGTAGATCTCGTGATAAAAAAATCTAGCGGCAATCAGCCAGAGTGGGCCACCTGTAGAGACATAATGGTCGGGATCGTTATCTGGATCGTTAACGTTGGCATGGTGCTGGATGTGTACGCGGGTAAACACTGGATATGCAAACCCCAGCATCAGTGCGCTGGCGTGTCCCATAATTGCGTTGAACACCCGATTTGGATGAGCGGCATTATGAGAAGCATCATGAATCACCGTACCTGCCATATGTAAAGCCAAGACATTGAAGCCGAAGCAACACCAACCTGGGAACTGCCATTGCCAGTAGCCGATTGTAGAAACCGTTACTAAAGCAATTGCGCCAAAGAACATGAAGACGTTAGGATTCAAGTCATCAGGCGGTCCCAAAAATTCCCTAGGGACTCTGAGGGGCTGCTGCGCCTCGGACATTAGATTTATGCTCCTTTTATATGGGATTAAGCTTTGCTTTCGTAGTATACGCTAATCCCACCAGATTATAAAGATTTGTGAAATCTTTTAATCTAATGTAAATGCTTTTATCTCGTCAAAATTGCCAAATAATAGTTATTGGATGGCTGTTTAACTACATACTACTGATGGAGTCAAATCACGGCGTAGTCGGCAGCAAAACCGCCCCCTGTCAAAGAATATCGATTACAGTACCTGCAAATTAATAACTCTAACTAATCGATCGTACTCGAAAGCTTAGGATTTATTATCTTTCACAAATTATTGAAAATATCTCAAAGATAATAATCGAATTAGGATGTAAGCTCTCGTCAGTGGATATGCTTACATTGTGTCAGTTGTCACTCAGAATTTAAATTTGACGATCGATCTCGATCGACTTTGGAATTGGAACTCGATCGCCGAGATCGTACTCGACTGAGTTAGAAATGGCGAACCCCAGGCTCGAACTCGGAACCAACGGATTAAGAGTCCGAACTCAGATGATACTCTAAGCGGGTTACAGGAGTTGGTGATAATTGTTAACCCAATTCTACCCCAATCGATAAATGTATGCTGTTTATATTCTAGTTGTGATAATGCCATAGTACTTAGTACTACTGGTATTTGTTTGAACTGCTTGTAACAGTCCATCGATCGATCTAGTCCTCGCCTTCACTGGTGAGGGTTATTTCGATTTAACCCTTCCGTGTCATATAAATAACCCTGGTGACAATTTAAAGAACTTACCCAAGCTCTTTGCCTGTTCGCGGCTGATAGTACGCTTACCATTGACAACCTCAGACACTACGCCGCTACTCCCAATGATGCCAATGAGATCGACATTGCGAGTACCGCTGACAGTCATGATGTGCCGTAGCAATTCATTTGGTGTGGATTTTTCCCAATCATCTAGATTGTGGTGAATCGACTCGTAATCTTCGATTAGTTTCACTACTAACATCAGCAATGCTGTATCCTCTGATGTGCGAACGCGAAGCGCGCCACCAAGGCTGTCGATCCGCTTGTGCATTAGCATCTGAGCCACAGCTAGGAACCGATCGTATTCGTCCTCAGTCTCGATTACCTTGGGGCTGATGTCGGCTGTATCCAAAAGTTCTAGATATTTTTTCTTGTCAATAGTAGTCGTCATTTTTCCAATTCTCCTTATCGTATTCGGCGTGAGTTAGAAAATATTTGTAGTAGATTAGCTGGGCTTCATAGTCGATCGATACTATCAATCGGTACTTATTCCCCTTGATATTGAAAACCGTGAAGTTACCCACCGCCTCAGCATCTCTATAGATGGTCTGAACATCGATTAAACTCTGCCAATTTGCACCTTTCACAATGTCGTTCCAGTCATTTAGCTGTTTCTGTACGTCGGGGTATGGTGTCGCATCTTGGCGGAGATTGCGAATAGTGATTAGGTGCATATCAAACGCGCAGCGCGCCATCAAGGCGGTCTATTCCTTGCTTCTATGCTCTCATATAGAGAGTCTGTAGTCAAGATCGTGTTAGTTCCTCAACTCGCAAGAACGATCGACCCGCGACGTTGACAGTCCAATCACCTAAGTCCAAGTCTTTAGCAGCTTGAAGCCAATGTTCTATCTGTTTGGTGCAAGTATCGACATTCTTTTTCTTCTGAGCTTCAGTAGCAGTCTGGAGTTTCTGGACAGGTTCTCGATCGTTAATACCCCTCCTCAATCAAGTCTCAATTAATTAGTTTCATCCCGATCCCAATCGCGACAGGCTGAATACATAGTCAGTAGTCATACCCCCGAAACTGCCATGTACACCGTCGCCTCACTCAAGGCAGAGCATAAAACCTTAGTCGCCGCCAAGACAGCACATAAGGTTAAAGCCTCTAGCTGGCAAGCTCTCGCCAATAAACTAAACAAGCCATCTCCAGCCAAAGCTTTAGCAATAGCCGAACTCAAGGCAGCTATTTATCAACGCTTTTCTGTAGACAGCACTTCTGCTCTCCGTAAAGCCAAGAATTTTGAGATGGCCACTGACGGTATAGGTAGCTTAAACTTCTCAATCAAAGAAACCTGGGAAAAACTGTACCGCCAGTGCATAGGTGTTTTGCCAAACGAAGCTTCAGAGGACGGCGAGAACTGCATCAATGGTGTGGATATCTTCAAGTACTTCCGGCCGTGGCAAGTGTTTGGCCTAGATGGGAAAACTGCGACTGCTAAGGATATCAAAGCGTCTTACCGTAATCTCTCCAAGGTTTATCACCCCGATAATCACAAAACTGGTAACGCGGCGATATTCGATCGCATCAACACCATGTACCAAAGCATCAGCGCGAGAGCTTAGTCATGAAAAAAAATAAATTTGATATCACTGCCGAAGAACTAGAAAAAGGTCTGGGCATCAGCTTGGAGCGTCTTTATGAAGTCGTAGACTTCTTTGATGCTGACTCTAAAGATGAGTGGGAACTGAAAGAGGGTGAGCATTTTGCTTGGCTGATAAAAAATGCCAAAACCCGTACTTTTTCAGAGTTTGGCGCATTTGCGATCGCTAAGTATTTAGACACAACACAACCCCAAAACATCTGGTCAAGGCTCAAAGAATTTCTGTTTCAGTACAAAGCTAAATTACGCAAGTCTTTTATTCGCAAACAAGTTTTAAATCATTGCGATTCTCTGACCGTTCGTAATGGCCAGATGTACCTTTCAAAAACAGATTCAGTTGGCGTACTGATGACCAGTCACGCCAGAATCAATAAGGCTTTTGAAGATTTACTAGCCTCAGACTCCCCGCTAGAAAAAGGAATTCACTTTAATGATTTTGAAGACAAAAGATTTTATAGTCTCCGAGGGTTTGAAAAAATATGCCACTTACTCGGTCAAGAGCTAACCTTAAAGGATCGGCGGGAATGGTGTAAAGAAGTGACAGTTACTGGGCCAGAAGTAATGCAAAAACTGATGGATGCTGAGATGGCCTTCGAGAGCAAGGTTGAAGCAGCTAAAAGAGCTGTTAGGAAAAAAGATGGCAATCGGTGTCAAGCTACCGGGCAAAAGACTAGTCCAGCGCAACCCATGATAGTAAATGTTCATCACATCTTTTGCCGTCAACATTATCCTGATATTGCAGCTTCTCAAGACAACCTCGTTACCCTGAACAAAGTAGTTCATGATAATTTCCATTCATGGAATGGCAAAGTACCCTGTACAGCCGATCGGCTAATCGAGTTCCTGGCTATTCACCACCCAGAAGCTGAAAATCTTACACTGAGGCTACACTACACGAATAAGGTGTATCAGCGCATCAAGCCCAAAAGCTTGGTAGCCGCCAAATAAGGGATTGCTACAGGATAGCCCTCAATAACCCCGTACCGTTAGAGTGTCCCGCGTTCCTGTGGTGAGAATGGGTTAGCTCACATCTTGCACCAATACATAGAGACTAGTGAAAGCATAGATCTGAGGGTACCCACAAGGGGCACCCCTACACAATTAACCTGTAGCAGGGTGGATTAATTGTCGCCAGAGAAATCACTGACGCTCTGCCCAAAGAGGGCAGCGAAAATAGGCTGAAGTTGATTAGCCATTAGCCTGAGAGCGTCAGGGAGTGTTCGACAGTTTAATTGACGAGAAAGGGAAACTAAAAACTGTCTGACCATCGCCCAATTAGCTGGTGAATAATTACGAGTGTGAATACAGTTATCTTCATTTAACCCACATTCCGCACTTCAATTTTCACGACAAAAATTTGAGCGAATGTACTAACAATTTTAAATAGAAAAAGTGAATAAAAGGCTGAAACAGTATAGTCAGCATATTACAGCCGAAGTAGGTTAAAACTGATAAGATCGATGGTGAAACGTTCAGTAATTAGCTCAAGACATGAATTTTGAACCAGAAGAGATCGAGATCAAAAACTTAAATCATCTAGGGATAATAGCTGGAATAATTGATGAAATAGGAATAGTAGAAA
>NZ_JBGSQZ010000198.1:0-5250 GCF_041737865.1 Chamaesiphon sp. | reverse complement strand
TAAATACCGACGACACGAGTATCACCATTCAAGCCATATTTAGTAAAATCGACATTACCGTTGATGGAGCCAACGCTGGCAAACCGACCGATTGCTGGATTGACTAAGATACTCTCGAGATCGCCATCCCCCTGAATATCCGCATCACCGAGCAATTTCCACGAGCTACTACTACCCAAATCGTTACCATCGTAGTCTCGGATCGATCCCATATATTTAGCTGGGTCTTTTTTGAAGTCAGCTACAGATAATGAGTTTGGGATTGGAGTAGCTGTGGACATTATGATGTCGTTGGCACTTAGCTTGGCGTTTTTGACCATTGCTAGTTGAGTGCTGCCAAAACTGATAGTAGTATCAGTAGTACCAAATACAGTCGTCACGTCGCTAGCTTTACTGCCAGTTACCAGATCGACTTCGATCGTATCATCTAGCAGATTGAAATCCGTAATCGTGTTTGGGGTTTTGGGTAAATCTACGCCTGAGAGCACAAATAGATCTTGACCTGCGCCGCCAGTAAGAGTATTGCCACCCAGACCGCCAAAAATCAGATCGTCGCCAGCACCGCCAATTACCGTGTCATTGAGATAGGCATAGATCGTGTCATCACCATCGCCACCATCCAAAGTATTGCCACCAGCTCCAGTCAAGCCACTCAAAATATCACCACCTGCCAAACCCAGCAGCGTATCCCCACTCCTACCGCTGTCGATAAGCAATGTATCACTACCAGCCGTACCATTCTTTATTGCCATTTAAATCTCCTCAGAAACGATTGGTCTATTGCAAATAAGTTTGATAATCCAAACTGTACGAGCTAATCTCATCACGGTTATCGATCGGTACACAAACTATCGGAATTACTTGTGCCTGAGCAATAAGCATGATATGTGAATTTTTGGGTTAGGTCAAGTAAATTTAAAAATCCCGATCGATCCCTACCGTTTCTCTGCTAGCTATACCATGTATAGATCTATAACCCCTAGAAAAGGTTGTAGATAAATTTGCCAACTTGTATGGTTATACGCTGCTAATCCCAAAATAGATCTCTTTACTTCGAGAGAGGAGCGTGAATTTTTGATTCAGCCAATGGATAGAGATTAGTACAAAGTACTGAGTTGGAGGGATGCCCGATTGATCGGTCACTTTAATATGAGTCTCTATCTATCTAAAGGTAGATTGTAATAGTTTACTTAGTCAGCTAATCGATAGAGATTAGGACTTATTATTAAATTCAGTTGCTGTTTTAACCACTGTTAGTTCCAAAATAGATATCTGTCTTTTGATAGAGCATGAGTTATTATTTATTTAGCTAGCGTAGATAAATTAGTACTTTTACTGAGTTAGATATCTACCGCATCCGTTACCAAATCTTAGCTAGTATTCTCGTTCTAAAGACCGATCGCACTTAACTAAACCATCTAAAAAAATAACCCCTATAAAGGAGCTATATAGAAGATTAAATATTACAGATAAAACTAGAATATTTTTTTAGTCACCGAGCGAGCGATCTTACTTTTACGTCTGGAATATACACCATATCCGAAAGCCGCTAGAGAGCCTAAGATAGTAGCTGGCTCTGGCACTGCGGCGATCGTGCCAGGAGTGACAATGCCTGCACCAGAGATCGTATTTGTGAAATTTCCAGTACTAGAACTCTCAAAACCAGTAGTAACTAGAAAATAGTTAGTACCGGGATTGAGGGCTGTAGTAAATCCAGATATTGTATTTGTAGTTAGCGGATTATCGTCATTTGCAATTATGGCATTGAAAACTGAATCGATAGGATTGAAAGAATTTTGGTAAAGAACAGTAAAATTATCAAAATTAGCTATGCTCTGAAAAACGTAGCTGTCTGGAGCACTAACGGTAAAACCGAAACTACTATAAGGAACGGCTTCTCCAACGATCGCTGTCGGTGGACTAGAGGAATTTTCAACAGGTCGATTGAAGACGAGACCATCAACAGTAGTTCCCGTGTAAGTAAAAGTGATAGCTTGAGCACTAGGAGCAAGCGGAGAAATGGCTGCTACCAATCCCCAGGAAATGCTAGCACCTACCAATGTAGATGTATTGTTTTTAAACATGAGTTGATATGATGAAAGAATCATATCTATATATTACCCAGCTACTCTTATCGATCTTCGATCGCCAGCATAATTTCAATAAAATTCAGCCACAATACTTAATTTATCGATCGAACCAATATAAATAGATCGTTCCAGAAACAGCTTGCAGCCATAAGTTGATGAGTGCGATCGGGATGAAGTTGGATTACTTAGACAGTGAGAGTGTTAACTGGGGAGCCGAAAAATTTGCCCAATATCTGCAACTCTAACTTTCTTCTATTAAAGATATACGCTGTTAATTTCAGATTGGATCTCTAGTCGATCGAATTTGTTTTGACACATAAAAGTAATTTGAAGTGGGTTTAAATCTCTACCGCCTGTGAGCTAAACTGAAACTACTACAGCATTCTCTGTCCCTGAGCGTCAATGGTTGAAGCAGCACACTTACTCGCAAAGATCGCCGCGGGGGATCGCAGTGCATTATCAGATTTATACGATCGCTATGCTCGGATGATTTACGCGATCGCCTGGAAGAGTCTAAACTCAGTAGAGGACTGTGAAGAAGTTGTTTTAGACGTATTTGCTCAAATCTGGAAGATTGCCGATAGGTTCGATCTCACCAAAGGTTGTGTCGAACAGTGGATTTTTACCTTGGCACGTAGTCGAATCTTGGATCGGTTGCGGAAACTACAACGACTCAATAAAGTTCATGCTGCAATCTCATCTGGCAAAGAGATCGAATTTCCTACTGTTAGCGTAGATCCGATTGAAGCGATCGAAATTGTCGAACGACAACAACAAGTACTTGCAGCATTAAGTCAAATTCCGCCACCACAACGACAGGTCATTGAAATGGCTTACTATCAAGGTCTAACCCATACCCAAATTGCCGCAGCTACTGGACTCTCGCTCGGCACAGTCAAAACGCGGCTAAGGCTAGGACTGAGTAAACTAAAAATAGCTTTTGAAAGTGCATCATCGGTAGTTAGTAGGCAAGACTAGACCGAGCCAAACCAACCCCTGCCCCCAAATGTATCATGAACGACCATCGATGTTTTTGCGAACTCGCTCCACTATACGCACTCGATCTGCTCGATCTTGAGGAACGGCTATGGGTAGAAGCTCAAATTATAGATTGTCCCGATCTAGCCGAAGAATTGGCAAATTATCAGGCTGCGGTAGCAGTTATGCCTTATAGTGCCCCAACGATGCCGATGTCGGCAGATCTCAAGGATCGGTTATTCGACCGCATAGTGTCGGCTCTGCCGAATCGCATTGCGTCTCCGGTGGAAAATCAGTTGGGTGTGGAGCCGATGGCAACTGCGCTCCCTGCTGCCGCAAAACCATCTCCTCCAGCCATAGTTACCTTTAGGTCCTCAAATCTCAAGTGGCGACCCTACCGAACCGCAGGAGTAAAAGTTGCATTACTATATCTAGATCGAGCCAATCGGATGAGTTCCGCATTACTCAAGGCAGCAGCGGGAGTCGTATATCCATTGCATCAACATCAGGGCCTTGAGGAAATTTATATGTTGGAAGGGGAACTAGTCATCGATGGGCAGGTTTATCGAGCTGGAGACTACATTCGATCGTACCCCAATTCGATCCATGCACCATCTACTAGTACGGGTTGTATGTTTTTGATCCGTGGTTGTCTCGATGATAACTACGATGAAAATATCATCGATCGATCTAATTAAAAAAGTATGGTGGGCAATGCCCACCACTTCAACCTAAATCCAAATCTTACTTTCCGAAACCCTTCCCCGCAGTTGTTTTAGCAGTAGTCAAACACTTTTCCAACTGTTTGAGAATCTTCTCGCGATCGAGATCTTGACCGATAATTACAAACTTCGTTTGAGGTTCGCCCTTCCACTGTTCATCATCGATCGAGAACCGTTTGCCACATAGATGAAAAACATGACATTTATCGCTTTCATCAAACCATAAAAATCCTTTAGCACGAAAGATGTTTACAGTTAATTGATTGTCTAAAAAGTGCTGAAACTTGCGGAGTAAGAATGGTCGATCGCTCACAAATGACAACGATGTAAATCCATCATTCTCTAAATGATGCGAATGGTCGTGAGCATGGTCATGTTCGCACTGATTATGGTCGTGGTCGCAATTACTGTGGTCTTCATGTGCGGGTGCATGGTCATGATGCTCGTGTTCATCATGTGTAGCTGCCTCCAGATATTTATCAGACTCAAATAGACCCACGCTGAGAATCATCGGTAATGATACCGCCGACTTGCTCGTGCGAATAATTCTCGCGCCTTCTTTCATATCCCGCAGGCGAACTTCTAATAAATCTACATCTGCTTCATCAACCAGATCGGTCTTATTCAACAGGATAATATCGCCATAAGTAATCTGACTTTGGGCAGCTTCACTATTAAATAAATCGAGACTAAAATTTGCAGCATCTACCAAAGTAATAATCGAATCCAGCCGCGTCACATCGCGCAACTCCGTACCCAAAAAAGTCAGTGCAACGGGTAAAGGATCGGCTAAACCTGTAGTTTCCACAACTAGATAATCGATCTGTTCCGATCGAGCCAATACTTTATGCACTGCATTAACCAAATCCTCATTGATCGTACAGCAAATACAGCCATTATTTAGCTCTACCATATCCTCACTAGTCGCGACAATCAGATCGTTATCGATGCCGATTTCGCCAAACTCATTGACGAGTACCGCAGTTTTGATACCTTGCTGATTTTGGAGGATATGATTGAGCAGCGTAGTCTTCCCACTACCGAGAAATCCGGTAATAATCGTTACAGGTACTAACTTCTGGTCTACATCAATGATTTCGAGGGTAGGAGCGATCGTAGTTGATGTCATAAAAATACACGGTGGGATGATACAGAAATTCGCAGTCAATAGATGGCAAACTTAGAGTAGGGCGATTGTCCTGCTCCGATGAGTCACTAGTCATTTTAACCTTTATTTGAGAGTCTGATTCCTCAACCCCTAAAGCCTAAAGCCTGCGAAAAATCCGGTCTTGGGGTTTCCCCGCTTGGGTTCGTTCCATGGTCGGGAAACCCGATTCCTGACAAGTTAAGGTTTTCGATCGAATGTCAACACCTACATATAGCGTAATTGTCGGTTCAATCGCACCATATATCAAAAATCTCGATCGATAGTGCTAATGTATTCAATCGCTGAATGTCCG
>NZ_JBGSQZ010000177.1:0-2498 GCF_041737865.1 Chamaesiphon sp. | reverse complement strand
TATCGGAGTCAAATATGAGCGGTTTAATTAACCCATTAGCAGCAATTATTCAACAAGCATCCCGATTGCCGGATTCAGGCATGGCTGCTAATTATCATCAGCGGATTGGAACTGGAAATCCCGATATTTGGTGCTTGCTACTAGATACTTCAGGATCGATGGATGCTGAGTGCAAAGGCAAAGAACGTCGGATTGATGTGCTGCGAAAAGCTGTGGAAGGTTTAGATTGGCGTAACTACAAGCTATTTACCTTTGACTCTGTAGTTGCTGAAATCACCAGTCCCGATGGTTTATGGCGATGTGGTGGCAGTACTGCTTTAGATCTAGCACTCGATCGAATTGTTGCCCTCAAACCAGCTCGTACCGTGGTGATTTCTGATGGTGAGCCGAATAGCGAACCAGAGGCGATTGCCGCTGCGAAGCGATTAACTGGCACCATTTCTACGATTCACATTGGTAACGATCGAGATCGGGATGCGATCGCGTTTATGCGAAAACTGGCGGAGCTTGGTTGTGGCAGTACTTACATCCAGGATCTCGGTCGAGGTCATGTGGAACTAAGTGCCACTATCGTTGCCTTGGCTACCGGAGGTAATCGATTGATGCTACCACCTTCAAGATCTTGAGATCCCAGATTGATGACCACAGTAACACTTAATATCCAGCCAGCGATCGATCGCTGGCTTTTTTGTACCTATTCATATCTATGAGTCGAAAAAAACATCGTTGTCAGGGACAAATTAGCCTGTTTCCAACTCCATCCTTGCCCGAACGCAGCATTCTAGAACAATGCCTGTATCAGTCCTTACATAGCACGGCAGGAGCCAAAGAGAGGTGGGAGAAAATCAGAGCATTGCAACCCACTGATGCCCAAGTAAAACGTGCAATTGCCTACGAATTTGGCATCTATGGTGGCAGTACTTCTCCCCAAATGCACGCTCATGCAGGTGGGGCGAATCCAAAATTTTGGATGGACGATGTAAATCTATGCAATCCACCGACTTTAACGGGGCAACCACTTATCGATCTAGTTAGAGAAATCTTGGATTTATAAGAGATAAAAAACATGAAAAAAGATATCGACTGGCAAATTTGTCGAGGTTTACCAACACGTTGCTATCGTAATTTGAATACAGGTTTGATGAGTTTAACTCAGCAGATCGATAAGTCTTGGATTGTGGTCGGACATACTGACAATTTAGTTATTAGACATCCTAAATTATATGTTTCTCAACGGGGTAGACAGCGGGTGTTGAAGGATGGGCATAAGAACGTTCACGCTTACGCACAGGGCATGTTAGAAGATTTATCTTTGTCCAGTTTACCCCGATTAAAAGAGATCTACTACTGCCCATACTCTCAGGCTTATTTCTCGTGGAAAGAAACTGGCGAACAGATCGTTAGTGCCGATCTATTAGTTGTAATTGACAATCAAGTTCTCTGCTCGATCGATACTCAACAACCTCAACTCACACTGTTTTAATCATCGAATATTAATTTTCTTTGCCAGCATTTAGAAATTGCTGGCTTTTTTGTACCCATTTATTACAAAACATGATGATTGTTCAAACTCAGACTCAAACCCAAGTAGCTGTCACCGAATTAGCCGCTAAATTAACCGCTGGTGACAGGTTGACTCAAGATGTTGTCATCGAATTGATGAGCGATATCTTTGGTGGTGGCGCAGCAATGGGACGGTGGAATTGGAAACAAGCTACCGATCTGATTGAAGCAGCAATGGTGAGTTCGATCCTCACAGGCAGTTTTACTACTATTGAGAATTTCATGGATCTTCAGGCTCTCGTTCCCCATCACCAAATCCGCTCGGAGGAACAGATTCAGTTGCAACAGTTCTCGACTCCACTTTCACTCGCCTGGATTGTAGCGCGACTGGCTCAAATCAAGGAAAGCGATACGCTGCACGAACCCAGTGCGGGGACGGGGATTTTGGCGGCAGCGACGATTAACCGACTTAATGGCGCATTCCCACACAAAATTATCCTCAACGAGATTTCCAAGTCGCGGAATGCCTTACTCCACGAACTATTCCCTACCTGTGGCTCAATTTACTCTGTGGATGCAGAGCATCTCAACGATGTGCTGCCCCAAGGCGAACAGCCAACCCTGATTGTGATGAACCCGCCCTTTAGTGCCTCAGTTGGCAGAAGCAAACGAAATCCCGACGCTTGCCTCAAACATCTAAGATCGGCTCTATTGAGACTGCAACCCAATGGCAGACTGGTAGCTATTGTCGCTCATTGGCTCTCCCCTGAAAAGTACCCCGAATACTTTGCCAGTCTCCCCGCTCAATTACAACTAAGTCTATTTGTGGATGGCAGTCACTATCGCTATCACGGTACCTCGATGGATGTCCGCATTTTGGTGTTCGATAAGATTACCAAGGTAGAACCGATTAAATCGTTGGCGCAGCCTCTCCCTCGGAGTATCGATCTCAAGTTCTCTGTTACTGCCAAAGAACTCGCAAGCTTGGCAATGGA
>NZ_JBGSQZ010000079.1:0-3411 GCF_041737865.1 Chamaesiphon sp. | reverse complement strand
AGTTGCTGGCAATCCTAAGACTTCGCCAACTGGCAGCAAAAGTCCAACTCCAGTTCGACAAACAGTTCCTGCTACATCTATCTCTGATGACGAGATTATAGACCAAATCCCCTTCTAGATAGCTAGTTTGTATTCATTTTTCAACCTGAATATTACCACCTGAGATTTACTGAGCTTCGCAAATTAGAAGTGAAAGTTAATCTCAGTTTTGTATTGAGATTGACTTGCTACGCTTTTCATAATAGAACACATAACTTTGGAGAATATTCCCATGAGAAATGCTACTTTGACTATTACTGTGGAAAACATTCAACTAACTGATGAACAACTAGTTGGTTATGGCACATTCGATAATGGTAAAGATAATCCTGCCGAACGAATTACGATCTCTGGTAATGTTTCCCGTCTCAAAAATACTGTAACTCCTGGTATGACGATTGTTGCGATTGGAATGCTTCGATTGATTAAAGATGGTTTAGGGATTCCTTCCTTAACTCTGAACATCAGTCAGGCAATCCAAGTTACTTTGCCTATCCCCGCTATTGTCTAAATCAATTATTTCGATCTGTGGTTAACTGAGCTTCGCAAATCAGTAGTGAAAGTTAATTACAGATTAACTATATCTTTTACACTAAATTAGGAGAATATTTTCATGTCTAATTCAATTAATTCCATTCAATTGCTCGGTCGTCTCGGTCAAGATCCAGAAACAACTTGGTCTGAAAATGGTATTCGCGTTGGTGCTTCTCTTGCAGTTACTATCGACAAAGACACGACTGATTGGTATCCATTGACTGCCTTCGGTAAGACTGGCGAAATTTTGGCTAACTACGTCCGTAAAGGCGAACAAGTCAATATTCAAGGTCGAATCAGTGTCAACCGTTGGGATGATAAAGCGACTGGCGAACCTCGCGCTAAAGTCCAGATTATCGTCGATCGAGTCGGACTCATCGGTAGCAATTCTCGTAATGCTTTGCAAACTGTCTAGATCGCCAATTCAGCACTCATATAATGGGTGCTGACTTCTGCGCTTTAGATTGTCAACTGCTGCGCTAATTAGTAATAGAAGTTATTCACTTTTAATCCTAACCCAAATATCCAAATGCTCTATTTAACTTTTGATTCCGTCACCACATTTCTGCTGCCTTATTTTATCGGCATGGTATACTTCGCGATCGCTTGCTGGGTTAAGTCTGAAATATCAGTAGTTGCAACCTCTACTTCTCCAGCTATTCGACCCGAACAAGTCTTCACATTGCTAGAAAAAATCGCACCAATTACTCAGTCAGAGATCGTTTTCAATCAAACGAAATCTCCCCGCTCTAGAAAATTACCTGTTATCCCAGTTGCAGAATTAGTTAATTCACTAAATATTAAAAAGCGTCATAGCAAATCTATTCTTCCAGAATCGATAGCTGCTTAATGTTAAGCCATTCATCGCTGTTAAGCTATTAGTGAATGGCTTAACATTATTGGAGATTATCGCTTCGTCAAATAGACTTAGAACTCAATTAACTTATTTTTTATGGATATTGTCAAAATCCTCGCTGAGATCGCCGATACTAAAGCTCAAATTCTCAAAATGGAGAATTTCCTTGTCAATTTGCCAAATCATGCAGATGCTTTATCTCAGGTTCGAGTCACGATTCAATACTGGAACGAGTACGTCGAGCATTTGAATTATCTAAACGATAAACTTTTAAATATTGCTCCAGAAATTTACGAGGTTATTAATTGAGATGTCGAAAATTCTGCCACGATCTCACAAATAAAAAATTGATGTTTACTTTACCATCTGCCCTTATCCGGCAGTTAATAGAGCAAATTAATTAATTTTTACTAGAAATTGTCTTTGCAAATTCAATAGCGATCGCTCGAACTCTTCTAATATTTCAACGGCAAATTTGTTGCTTCTAATTTGAGCGATCGTTTCTTCCATCACAATCTCGATCCGATCCTCGATCGAGTCTGGTGCAGGTGCCAAAACTGTTAGATTTAGCTCTGAATTATCTTCTTGCCTAGCTTCTATTACTTTTACTGGCAGCTCGGTAGTCGGTTTATCAGCCTTTGCTTTAGGTGGCTTAATTTTAGCAACTTCTGCCTTGACTTCCCGAACGCTCAGACCTTCTTCAATCGATCGATCGAGCAGTTCTTGTCTGCTGGGATCTTCTAGGGTGGATATTGCCGCAGCTTTGGTGTAGTGCAGTTCGCCACTTCTGACCGAATCGAGAATGTTTTCTGGGAGATTGAGGAGTTTGAGCTTGTTTTTGACGAATGAAGTTAAACTCATCCCGCCTTTGGTGAACTGTCTAATAATTTGGGTGGCAAATTCAATCGTTTCCGTTGGAATAACGTTATTCCCAGTTTGCTCTTTGGTATGAGCTGCTTGATGCAAAAAGGCGATCGTCAGGGCTGCGCTAGCGAACTTGAGCTTGCGCTGCAAAATGCTCACCACCATCTCGGTTTCGTCGATCGGATTGAGATCCGCTCGTTTGGTATTGTCGATCGCGGCAATGTCGGCGGCTTCGTCATCGTCAACATCCAACCAGCGAATTGGGACTTGGGTGAATTCACCTTCAATGGCGATCTCATGTCTAGTGAAACCTGCGATGATGGCTTTTCGACTAGTTTGAACTAACAGGGGATTGGTAATGCCTTTGACTCCGATCGACTCGGCTAGTTCGGCTTTGGCTTTAGGATTAGGCTGCTTGCGAAACTGGTAGCGTGACGCATCTAATTCGCGAGGATCGATCGTGTCATTTGCTGAGGTATTCTGCGCCTGGACTAACCGCTGGCTATCGACTGGAGACTTCCCCCGCTGCTGCGGTTTTTGCCCTGTTGCGATGGCAGCATTATCTACTGGGGGTGCGATTGTTGCGGTGGTCATTGGATTAATCTCTGTAAATAGGCACTTAATATTCAAATCAGAAGTACAGCCAATTCTTGGCAAGAATTAGCTGTACTTTCGCCCCAAACTAACTAGCTGCGGGCATCTCGGCAGGTTGATTTTTGTCTGGCTTGGCAGGTTTAGACTCTTGGTTGACGACTCCAGTAATTAATCCCGTCTCATCGATCGCTGTAAAGGTATCATCTAAAAACTTCCGCAATCTCCGCTTAGAAAGCGTTGCTACCCGCTCGATGCCATCTTTCAACCGGACATATTCAGATCTGAGCATTTCTATCTCCTTGGATGGCAGACAGAGCTTAGGTAGCGAGATAACTGCCTCTGGTACTAAATCCCCCAGATGACTGGTATAGGTGGAGTCGAACTTCTTCCACGAAGCTGCGCTGCCGAAGTGTAAATTCTTGACTAGAATGTGCTTGATACCCTTGAGATCGGTCATCGAACTCTTTAACATCGATAAGCTTTCCGCCGAACCATCACATAAAAACCAGTTAACGATCTCAACG